>JALRDR010001136.1 GCA_023262145.1 Planctomycetaceae bacterium
ACACGGGCTATGGCGGCGAATATTTAGCTCTTGGTAAAACATCTTGGTCCCAATGCTGAAGTTTTTCTGCAGGGGTTAGCTTTTCGAACCAATCAGACTCCATTAACAAACTTGACTCTGCTTCTATGATGTCAAATAAAATACCATTGTAAGCATTAGCAGCCTGAGGCTGTTTATTGCGGCACCGGAGTTATGTACCGACAACGCCGCTATGGCAGCGATCGCATGGGAACTCTACGCCGCAGGCCGCATTGCGGATCTCGACGCTGATGTGCTGCCTGGGCTGGTCCGCATGGGAAAGAGCCAGCAACGTAACTAAAGCACTCTCACTGAGGCCGATGCGATGCCTTCAAACGCTCTCTCGCAGACTGTTCAGAGTTCGCTGAAAATCCTCAGGCAGTGGAGCTTCAAACGTCATTTCGCTGCCCGAAACCGGATGCCTGATCGTCAATCGGTATGCATGCAGAGCCTGCCGGCTGATCAGCACTTCATCCTCGCCCCCTGATGCCAGCGACATTCTGTCGGCATCCTGGATCTCGGAGCGACGGAACTCAGACTGCCCTGTATACAGTCGGTCAGCAATGATTGGCGTAGCAATATGCTGCATGTGCACTCGCAGCTGATGTGTGCGACCTGTCTTTGGAAACAGGTGCATCAGTGCGTATCCGTGGAATCGTTCTGCGATCTGATAGAACGTAACAGCTTCTCTGGCACCATTCCCCTCGGGGCAGACCATCATGCGTTCACGAACGCGCGGGTGAGCACAGACGAATGTACGAATAAAATCAGACTCCAGCTCGGGGACCCCCCGAACAATTGCCAGGTACTCTTTCCGCACAGTCCGTTGTTCAAACTGTGCTGAAACTCGCTGATGTACCTGATTGTCTCGTGCCACCAGAATCACTCCGGTAGTATCACGATCAAGCCGATGCACAATTCCGGGACGGTACTGGCCACCGACATCACTGAGCTGATCAAAGTGAAACTGCAATGCCGCCGCCAGCGTGCCATCTCCGCTGCCACGCCCCGGATGCACAACCATATTCGCAGGCTTGTTGACAACCACAATGCTGGAATCCTCGTAGAGAATCTGCAGTGGAATATCTTCGGGAGTAATCCCGGAAGCCTGTGCCGGGGCCAGTTGTACATGCACACGATCGTTGACTCGAACACGACGCGACGCTCGAGTCGCGAGACCGTTGACAGTCACGAGTTCCGCCACAATCGACCGTTGCAGCTCTGCACGACTATGGTTTGGAAATAATCGACTCAGATAATGATCAAGTCGCCACCCGTGCGCACGTGCCTCCACAGTGATATCGACTGGTGAACTCAGGTCCACGTCTTCACTGGGAAAAACCTGAAAGCCGTCATCACCCTCGGTGTCTTCGCTCTGCAGCGATTCACTCATCCGCAGATTCTTCTGCACTCTCAGGAGCAGCTTCTGGAGACTCCGCTGTCTCTGGCTGTGCCTTTTCAGTGGAGTCGTCTGCAGGTGCAGATTCCTGAGCATCCCCATTGCCAGCAGGTGGTGCGTCACCGGATGCCTTATCTGTGCTGCTGTCATTCGCGGCTGACGCTCCGGCACCGCCTTCTTCAGATGGCGCGCCTTCTTCAGATGGCGCGGAATCTTCAGCAGGCGCGGAATCTCCCGTTTTGCCTTCAGCAGGAGCATCTTCGCCTGACCCTTCCGTCGCCGGTAGCCCTGGCGGAAGGTCGGGAATGAGCGGCATTGATGGATCAAATCCAGGGATCGCTGGCACAGAACCCGGCAATGGTGGGTGGTCCTGCGGTAATCCGGGAAGATCGCCTGGCGCAGGCTTTTGCTGCTGGAACCAGGCATAAAACTCCTGAGTCGCAGGCTCCTTCAGTTTGGCCACACGCCCCTCTGCAAGCTTTCTGAAGGCTTCGGAGCGAGTCGCCGCATTCTGCAGACGCTCCCATCCTTCCACCGCAACGGCAACCGTCTCTGCAGATCCATCGCAGCGAGCCTCACTGATGCGGGCCAGCCCCAGCCGCATTCGCAGTTCCTGATCCTCGGACAGGTTGCGACTGTCTTCAAGACGCCTGAAGGCTTTCTCTGCCTGAGCAAGACCTTCGATACCGCTTTCGCGATTCGTGAACAGGCTTTCAAGAGCAGTTCTCAGATGGAGTTCCGCTTCCTGCAGTCGGGCATAGTCACCAATGGGGGTACCAATCGCTGAATCCGCGAGTTTCCCGAACTCTTCAGGAGTTGTCGCGGACAGCAGTTCCGCTGATTCTCCTGCCGTTGCCGGAGGTCCACCTGTTGTAAACAACCAGACAGCGACAACAGCCATCGCCGCAGCAGCGACGTACATAATGGTTGTGAGATACCGGTCCATCCATGGTCGCATCCGACGAAACAGCTTCATCAGCTCCGGTTCATCAAACGCATCAGTGGGATTTTGCTCCGACATTGTCGGCTGGCCTTCCAATATAAAAAAACGGCAGAATTACCTGCCCCTGTCTGAGTCGCATTGACCGGATCAGCATCCGCCGGCACGCACCCGCTCTCGCAGCGGTGCTGGAGTATAAATCGCGGCCGGAAACAGGGTCAAGCTGTCACAGCCCGCCAGAGGATGATTTCACTTTCCGACACTGGCACGCGCGCCGCACTTATTCGACGTATGCAAACTCATTCATCGCAAACAAGGTCTGACACAGATCGGTCAGCGCAAGCTGCAATGCAGCATTTGGGGCATTGTCTGCACCATAAAGTTCCTGTTGATGTCTGAGAAAACTGGAGGCTTCCAGAACTTCCTGTGGCAGGGGAGATCTGGCAAGTGCCAGCCACCATGCCTGCTCAATTCGATCCTCCGCAGGCAGCCCCTGCAGGCGGGACGCAAATGAACTGGCCAGAGACCTTCCCTCCGGACTGTTCATGAACATCAGCGCCTGTGGAGCGATGGTTGTGACAGGGCGTCGGCCGATACTCACAAGATGCTCCGGCCAGTCAAAAAGCATCATCATTGGGATCAGTGCGCTGCGTTTGATGAAGAAATAAATACTACGCCGATCCATGCTCTGATCGAGCGTTCCGGGGCCAAACTGAGCGGTATTGAGGCGTCCTGAAACCGACAGCATCGCGTCACGAAGAGCTTCCGCCTCGAGCCTGCGGCGTGGGCGGTGCCACAGCAGGCGATTGTCGCGATCAACCTGCAGTCGCTCCGGATCACTTTCGCCGGACTGCTTCCAGACCCGACTTGAAACAATCAGCCGCTGAACGTGCCGAATACTCCAGCCACTGCGTACAAGCTCACCAGCCAGCCACTCCAGAAGCTCCGGGTGGCTGGGCGCTGCTCCTGAGAACCCGAAATCGTTGGGCGTGGACACCAGACCTTCCCCGAAGTGATGCAGCCAGAGCCGATTCACAATCACCCTTGCCAGGAGTCCACCGGCTCCTGACTGTGTATCCGTCATCCAGCGTGCCAGTGTTGCCCGCTGAAAACTTGTCCGACTTCCCTCCGGTGGCTCTACAAGCCAGTCCTCCCATGACTTGTCTGCCTCCGACAGGACACGCAGAAACCCCGGTTGAGCCAGTTCCTTCTTCTGGTGCACGTCACCACGATTCAGCACCCATGTGTCCGGATAAAAATGCGGAAATCCTCGACCGTCAGCATTGTGCTTCAGGTGCGGCAGCCCCTCACTGCTGACCATGACAGTGCTGAGCTGAACCGGTGGTCCGGCTGCCGTCAGATCGCTGAGCTGCCGCTGCAGCGCAAGAAACTCAGGGTCCGTCTTCTCGTACCAGTCGATCGCTGCGCGGAGTCCTGCGGGTTCAGGAGTTTTCCCGCCTCGAATTGCCGACATCGCCGCAATGGCGTTCGCAGGAGGACCAACGTCGCCGGCAACCGCCGGCAGCCCCCCCTGCTCTGCAAATGAAATTCGCAGCCGTCCCAGCGTGTGCTGACCATTCGGATGCTGCAACGTCAGTTTCAGCTCCCAACGCCTGCCATCTGCAATGGGAGTTTCCAGATCAAAAACTGCAGCCTGATCCTTCCCGATCCCACCAGCATCTACAGCCCAGCCGGAGACCGGGTCCGCATCAAGTGATGCCTGCACAGACAATGAGTCTGCGTTCTGCTGATGCGTCGCCCGCGGATTAACCAGCCGAACCGGACCCGCATCTGCCGGGAGCACCTCGTCACTACTCAGCCGAAACTCCAGATTCCCGAGGGCAAAGTTGCCGTTGGCAGCACGACCAGGACCGTCATGCGGAAGACTGCTGTGAGTCAACGCTTCCAGTCGCACTGAGCCGATTTCACCAGCCCCGGTCAGCCCGCTTAACGTCAGAATCTCGCCAGCTGGTGCATTCCCCGATGCCAGCCATGAACCATCCGGCTGCAACTGAAAAGTAGTTCCCGCTGAGGACGCTACTGTTACCGAAGCCGGAAGCCTCCAGAGTTGCATCTGTTGTTCTGCCGTCTGCTCCTGCAGCCATATTCGAAATCGCGGCTCAAGTGAGTGTTCCCGAAAGTCCTGCAACTGCTGCTGCAGCTTCGCCAGTTGCTGTTCGTATTCCCTGCGTTTTTCGACGTTCGCTTCGGGAGCAGGATCAATCTGCGTTTCTGATCGTATCGTGCGGCCAAAAACAGCAGCAAGCGAATAGTAGTCGCGCGCTGGAACCGGATCGAACTTGTGATCGTGGCAGCGTGCACAACCAACTGAGAGCCCCAGAAACGCAACGCCCGTCGTCATCACCATGTCGTCAAGCTCATCGTAACGAGCCGACTCAAATTCTGTCTCTGTCAGCTGAGTCGGGAATACACCAGCTCCAAGGAATCCGGTGGCCATCATGGCCAGGGGATTCTCCGGAGCCAGTTCATCGCCGGCCAGTTGCCAGCTGACAAACTGATCAAACGGCAGATCCTGATTGAATGCTCGAATCAGAAAGTCCCGGTAGTGATAGGCATGCGGGCGATCGTAGTCCTGCTCATACCCGTGCGACTCGGCAAACCTGGCAACATCCATCCAGTGCCGAGCCCAGCGTTCTCCGTAATGCGGAGAACGCAGCATCTGTTCCGTCAAAGTTGCCCAGGCATCGGCAGAGTTTGAATTCATGAACTTATGGACCTCAGCTGAATCCGGGGGCAATCCCAGCAACGCGAAGGAAAGACGACGAACCAACTGCTCTGCGGAGGCTTCCTGATTGGGCTTGATTCCGGCCTGCTCCAGGCGAGCCAGCACAAACTGATCGATCGGCGTCAGACACCAGTCCGGACTGGAGACTGCGGGGGGCTGAACACTCCGTATTGGTCCGAAGGACCAGAAACTGCGATCCGCGTCTGTGACAGTCAACTCTCCGGATTCCGATGCAGCACCGGCCTTCAGTGGTCGGTCATATGGTGCCCCAAGATCAATCCACTGCCCTACAGCGGCGATTTCCTGAGCCGTCAATTGTGGTTTTTTCCATGGCATAAATGGCTCGGTTTCATGCCTGATCAATTCCATCAAAGCACTTTCCGCCGCCGTCTCTCCCACAAAACCACTCTCAAACAACTGCGTTCGCGTGGCGAGACTGAAGTCGGCCTTGATCGATCCTCCACCATGGCACTCCAGACAACGCTCTGCAAGAATCTCCCGCACCTCCTTTTCAGTATCAGACTTCGTCTTCTCTTAGTAGCCGTTACGCTGCTGGGTATTCCGTGGTCAGGTTATGTTTTGCTGAATGAGGTGGAAAGTTTCTTGCGTAAACAGCAGGAAGAAACGCTCGTCAGTCATGCCAATACCATTCAGCAAGTGATGGTGAACTCATCCTTGAATTTGCGTCGTCATAATCAAGGTGATCTGTTTGTACACAGTTGGGATTTGCCAATCTATCCGGATGGCTATGATGATGATTGGGAATATTTGACGCCTGAGTTTTTTGAGACAAAAGATCCTGATAGCAACTTTGGCTTTCGCATCGCAGTCGGTGAGGATGTGACGCGTCGTTACTTGGTGGTCTTATT
>JALRDR010000139.1 GCA_023262145.1 Planctomycetaceae bacterium
GTGATATGCGTGACAGCCGTGATATGCGTGACAGCCGTGATGTGCGTGACAGCCGTGATGTGCGTGACAGCCGTGATGTGCGCGACAGCCGTGACGTCCGCGACAGCCGCGATGTGCGTGACAGCCGCGATGTGCGTGACAGCCGGGACAATCGAGACGGTGCTCGCGGTGACGGAGGCCGTGGGAGCCGTAGTGGTGTTCGTGGCGGCCGTGATGGTGGCGGCCGCGATGGTGGAATGCGTGGAGAGGGTCGTGGCCGCACACGTGGTGGTCGCGGTCGGGGTCGTGGCGGCCGTTCAGAGGACATGGGACGTGGTCGCGGACGCGATCGCTCCGCTGCACCGCGGCGGCCCCGCAGCGTGGCCCACTCGACAGAAGTCATCGAAGGCACATTCGAGGGCGTGCTGGAACTGCACAATCGTGGTTATGGGTTCCTGCGTGATCCGCGACGAAACTACGCCGCAGAAGATTCCAACCCCTTCGTTTCCAGTTCACTGATTGAAAAGTATCAGCTTCGTGAAGGAGTGCTGATCCGCGGTGACGTGGGGCAGGGCGTACGAAATCAGGGTCCGCGTCTGCAGGAAGTGGAATCGATCGATGGATTTACGCCTGAACAATACGCCGAGGTTGCTCAGTTTGATCAGTTGACTCCGATTAATCCCTCTGAGCAGATTCAGCTGGAAACCGGACCTCGTCCGCTCACCATGCGAGTGATGGATCTGCTCTGTCCGATTGGCAAGGGGCAGCGAGCACTGCTGGTAGCTCCACCAAGAACCGGCAAAACCATGCTCCTGCAGGATATTGCCAATTCGGTGAGCGAGAATCATCCAGAGATTCATCTCATGGTTCTGCTCATTGACGAGCGTCCTGAGGAAGTGACCGAAATGAAGCGTCTGGTGCAGGGTGAGGTGATTTCATCCACACTGGACAGTGATTCTGAAAGTCATATTCGTATCAGCCAGCTCATCATTGAGCGTGCGAAGCGGCTTGCCGAAGAGGGGCGAGATGTGCTGATCCTGCTGGACAGCATTACTCGTCTTGCTCGAGCATTCAACAAGTGGAGCAACACGGGGCGAACAGCCACCGGGGGGCTCGATATTCGAGCTCTTGATATCCCCAAGAAACTCTTCGGGCAGGCTCGACGGTTTGACGAAGGTGGTTCACTCACAGTTTGTGGCACAGCGCTCATTGATACGGGCAGCCGCATGGATGAGGCAATTTTTCAGGAGTTCAAGGGGACGGGCAACATGGAAATGGTGCTCAGCCGGGAACTCGCCGATCGTCGCATCTGGCCATCAATCGACATCACTCGCTCTGGTACTCGCCGTGAAGAGAAGATTCTGGATCCGGAGACTCTGGATGGAATCACCATGCTGCGTCGCAGCCTGATCAGCCTCAGCCCGGTGGAGGCTATGGAGCAGTTGACGAAGACAATGGAGAAATTCCCCAACAACCGGGAGTTTCTGGCGAAGATTCGAGCCATTCTGTGATCAGCGACGGCCTTGTTTAAAAGCCCACGCCCACTCACTGCGTCAGCGGGGAGTGGGTTTCTTTTGCGCGATGAGCGCAGTGAGATTGGGTGAGAATTGTTCATCCATCAGACGCGGTGAAGTTGCCAGTGCAGGTGCCTGCAAAGGGATTTGTGCAACGGGGGCGTATGCAGTCGGCGGGAAGCCGTAGCTGTACCGGGCTCAGGGATCTGGCACAGGGGCTGTGAACGCACTGATCGCGGGTGGATAAAAAAAAGGCACAGGGAGTACCCTGTGCCTTTTCAAGAGAGGGGCGAGCGGGAGTCGAACCCGCGCGTGACGGATTTGCAATCCGTTGCCTTAGCCACTTGGCTACCGCCCCAATTATGTGCAGCCCAACCATGTCGGGCCCGGATGTGTTGTTCCCGGATGTGTCGTTTGTGAGCAGCCCGGTGCAGACAAGCGAGTTGGTGCACTCAAGACTAGTGTTCTGCGGACAGTAACGCGAATCATTACACGCGAACCATCACCTCACAAGCATCACCTCACAAGCATCACACAGCAAACGTCACCCAACAACCATTACACAGCAAACGTCACCCAGAGGAGCAGTAACTGCCACTGAAGTGATTCTGGTGGGCCGGGTGAGATAGGCGAAATGGCCCACACACACCGCCTGAGGTCGTTATAGCGGATGTATCGACAGAACTTCCAGTGTCCTGAAGTCAAATCCAATGAAATTCCGTATCGAGAATGTCGGCGGCAGTGTGGGGCTGGAGTGATGATCGCGGGCATTGTCAGAGCATTTCTGCAGTCGCTCTGGCGATTCAGTGAGAGTCGGCGGCTCCTTGTTTTCTGGAAACCCAAAACCTCAATGTCAGAGGCGTCTCCCGGTGGAACAACATGGAGTTCCACCGTAGCATGGAGCGTTCGCGATTGGGCAGAGGGTCTGCCGTCAGGATTGCGAGAATGGACGACACTGGACACAGTGGCGGCAAAGCGCAGGTGCAGCGTGGCCGGGCATCATCTGGTCGGGTTAAACAGGAGCGAAGAAGAATCATCATGGCGGAAACAGAAGAACAGTTGATCCAGGCGGCTCGTGATGCGGTCAGTCAGTGCAACTGGGTGGTCGGTGAATGTGCCAGCAAGTGGGTGCAGCGATATTCTCGGGGACGAACCGACGCTGATTTTGGGCAGATGGTCGGTTTGAGTGGCGACCAGATTTACCAGCGCCGCCGGGTCTGGGATCGATTTGGCGGAGTATATGCTGGATACGAAACGCTGAAGTGGTCATTCTTCTACATTGCGCTCAACTGGGACGATGCGGAGGAATGTTTCGCATGGGCTCAGGAATCTGCGGCTACGGTTGCAGAAATGCGTGCCTGGCGACGAGCGCAGAACGGCGAAGATCTGCTCACTGAGACTGGTGAGGAATTGTCTGAATGGGCAGCACCTCCGCTGATGGTCAATACCAGTGATCTGCCGTTGTCTGCAGTGATGGATCCTGCCGGGTTCATACCGTCGGGTGAGGGTGATCGTGCGGGACTGCCCGGATCGGGTCAGGCCGGAGCAGGGACGATGGGGATGGTTGCGCGGGATTCCGGCGACGCCTCCTATGCGCCATTTCGCCAGGGGGCTGCATCTGTTCCCGGTGAGACTGCCGACCATGACACGACGCACCGCAAGGAGCCAATGTCGCCCGAGCAGTTCTGGAAGCGGGCCGCCGGGGCTCTGCATCGGATCAATAATGGTCTTTCCGACGTTTACCTTGAGGCACTGGCAGAACAGCCTGAGTCCGTCCGCGAAAAACTGCTCACTGCAGTCAACGAGCTGAGCGAGCGGTTGCAGAAGGAACTTGTCTGACTAATGCAGAGAAGACCTCAGCTGTGCGTTTTCCCTGAGATGCAGGATTGACGAAATCTGTGCTGCTTGCCACGCCCGGTAGGTCTGCTCAATCTGCCAGGTTCCACGTTCTCGGTGTTAAGTCAGCGGGTTTGGGGTGACGATAATGGGGTCGTCAGCGGGTTTCAGGAAAGATGCGTTAAGGAAACTCGCGTTGACCGATTTTCACGAATGGATACAATCGGCGGTGTCGATGGTTGGCGAAGGCAGGGGAAACCCTGATGACCAGTAAGAACTGACGACTCTTGACTGGCTCCTTTGTCGCATGCTCAGTGTTGTCGATGGTTGGCGTTACCTGCGCTGCAAGTCTGGCGTTCAGGGGATGACTTCTCCGACTTCGTTTGAATCTGTGCTGCAGCAACTGCGTCTGCGGTCGGTTGTTGTTCTGGCAAATCCGACTGTGGTGTATGCGTTGCGGTTCAGATCGCGAAAAGTTGCATGATGACCGTCAGAATCCCCGTTTCTGTGAACGGAATGAGCCGTTGACTCCCGGGGTAGCAAAGAAGCGTCACGGATGGCGTCCAGTTTTCGACTGGATGGTGGTTGCTGCGTCTGCAGCTCATCGCTTATTTCGTAACGGATTATGTTCATGAAGACAGTGTTTACGACGGGCGAAGCAGCCAAGATCTGCAAGGTCAGTCAGCAGACGATCATTCGTTGCTTCGACTCCGGCCAGCTGAAGGGGTTTCGCGTTCCCGGTTCTCGATTTCGTCGCATTCCCCGCGACGTGCTGTACAAATTCATGCGGGAAAATGGCATCCCGACCGACGCTCTGGAAAGCGGCAAACGCAAGGCTCTGATCGTTGATGACGATCCGGAACTTGTAGAACTGATCACGGATGCACTCGAGGCGGATGGTCGTTTTGAGGTTCGAGTGGCCAACAACGGCTTCGAGGCCGGCATGATGGTCAAGGAGTACCACCCGGACATTATCGTTCTGGATGTGATGCTGCCTGATATCAACGGCAGGGAAGTGTGCCAGCGGGTTCGCAGCGATTCTGCTCTCGACGATGTCCGCATCATCTGCATCAGCGGTATGGTCGAGCAGGACAAGATCGCTGATCTGAAGGCAGCCGGAGCCAATCACTTCCTGCAGAAACCATTTGAGGTCGATGCGTTGATTGACAACATCTGTCGGCTTCTTGATATCGAGCAACTGCAGCTCTGAGCAGCAGAACGGGCCTGGGATCTGAAAGCTGCTGACAGCATTGGATCTCAGATGAATGACTCAGGCGGCCGCAGTGATGCGGCCGTTTTTGTTTTGCGGTGACCGGTGTCCGCATCGCTCAGAACGGGGTCTGCACAAAGTTGGCAACAGAGGTCTGATGTTGTGGGTATGACGGACCGTACAACGCAGCTGCTGAACGCTCTTGCTGGAATATCAGATGCGGAAGCAACCTGCCGTCTGGCGGCAGAACTGTTGTTTGAGCAGCTGGAATGTCAGCAGCTGACACTTGTTTCTGCGATATCTTCCACACGATTCCGAACGGTAAGTGTCGTGCGGGTTGATGCGCGCAACTTCAGCTCAACGGTCCTTGAGGTCAGCAGCACGCTGGAACTGCTCGCGAGCAGGACTGCACTTGTGGAGCTTGTGACATCCGGAGCGAGCGTGGCTGAGGTGGATGTTGAGGCTGTATTGTGGACTGACGTGGGAGCTGCAGTTGTTGTCGATCAGCGGGCTGCAGCAAGGCTGACGCAGCACTATTCGCTCGCCCTTGTCAGTCGTCGCCTGCTGTCGTGCTGTGTTGGAACACCGGTGGTTCTGCCATGTCCTGAGCAACTGGAGGCGATGGCTGAATTCAGCGCCGGGGCGGGGCATGAGATCAATAATCCGCTCGCCTCCATTCTCGCATTTTCCTCTGCGATGCTGAAGACGGAGCAACGCATTGAACAGCGACAGTCGCTGGAGACGATTGCCGCTCAGGCATGGCGAGTCAGGGACATGATTGGCAATGCGATGACATTTGCTCGTCCACCGCAGTGCCGTCGTGAGCAGCACGATCTTTCAGAAGTGGTCCATGCCGCCGCAACTGCTCAGCAGCATCGTGCAGAATCTCTCGGTGTGTCGCTGAATCTGACCGCGGTCGAGAACGCTGTAGAGCTGTATGCGGATCGCACTCAAATGGGGGTTCTGTGGGAGCAGTTACTGCGGAATGCGCTGGACTCGCTGGACTCGGCCGGCTCAGGCGGAAGGATCCGGGTAAAGCTGCAGCAACTGCCTTCGGGAGTGATTCTGGGCAGTGTTTGCGATGACGGGCCGGGATTCCGGTCAGAAGCAGATCGCAGAAACGCATTTAATCCGTTTTATTCCGGGCGTTCCGCGGGCCGTGGACTCGGATTCGGACTTTGTCTGGCCTGGCGGGCGGTACAGGTACACGGCGGGATTCTGTTGCTCGAACCCGGTGTTGGTGCAGGTGTTCAGGCAAGTTTTGCTCTTGCAGCTGGAACAGTCATCGCAGCGTCATCAGAGGGCTGAATTGTCAGATTGTTCCGAACAGGCAATAGATCCGGTCTCCCGAGCGGCGGAGAATGACTGCCCGCGTGAATTGGTTCGCGCAGCGGTCGGAATTGTGGGATTTATTTGCAGCAGCCGCAGTGGCAGTCCGTTTGTCTGGTTCGGTCTGCAGCGATGACAGCGATTACAGCGGTTGAGTGACAATCGCAGTTCCCCAGCGGATTCCTCATCGGTATCCCTCCGAAAGTGAACGCCATGGTGCAAGCTCGACTTCAGGGCATCTTTACTCCCAATCTGGTTCCTTACACGCCGGATGGTGGAATTAACGAGGAGGAACTGCGGAGGTATGCCGAGTGGTTGATCGATCGTGGTGTTCACGGTTTGTATCCGAATGGTTCGACCGGCGAGTTCACTCGCTTTACGCCTGAGGAGCGGCGACGAATTGTGGCGATTCTTGCTGATCAGGTACGTGGGCGGGTACCGATTCTGGCGGGAGCTGCCGAGGCGAACGTGCGGGAGACGATCCGAGCGTGTGAGTACTATGCTTCATTGGGGATACGGGCTGTCGCCATCGTGGCCCCGTTCTATTACAAGCTCAGCCCGGCTTCGGTTTACGCCTACTTTGCAGAGATTGGTCGCAACACACCGATCGATGTGACGTTGTACAACATCCCGATGTTTGCCAGTCCGATTGACGTGCCTACGATTCAGCGACTGTCGGAGGAGTACGAGCGGATTGTTGCCATCAAGGATTCGTCCGGTGATCTGCCGAACATGATTCGAATGATCCAGGCAGTTCGTCCGAACCGTCCTGATTTTGCCTTTCTGACAGGCTGGGATGCGGCGTTGATGCCAATGCTTCTGGCTGGCGCCGATGGCGGAACGAATGCCAGTTCCGGCGTAGTGCCCGAGCTGACACGTCGTCTGTATGACCTGACGATGAGCCACGACATCGATGCTGCCAGGCAGATTCAGTATGATCTGATTCGGCTGTTTGACACGATGATTTATTCGGCAGAGTTTCCTGAGGGATTTCGCGCTGCGGTTGGTCTGCGTGGTTTCCGCATGGGGCAGGGAAGGCAGCCGCTTTCTGATCAGCAGAAGACGGATATCGGAACGCTGAGTCGGGAGCTGCAATGCATGCTGGCAGCTCACGGATTCACGGACCAGCCCGTCGGTGGCTGCCCGATTGACTCTGCGGCAGCCAGTGCGGATCCTGCGGAAGTGTCAATGATTGTTCAGCAGGTAGTGGCCGAACTGGCTCGCCGAGGCCTGATGTGAGCGGTCGGAGTGCAGCAGCTCATGGCTCAGAGTCTGCTGCCGCGGCAAGTTTCACCAGATGGATATAGGAACGTCGTTCGGAGTTCTGCAGCTGCAGTTGATCTGCCAGCTGCAGAAGTTGCTGAGTTGCTTCCTCACGTTCAGATTCCATACACAGGATTTCAATTTCAGCGTGCAGCGGAATGCCTTCCACGTGATCGACGCTGACTTTGAATGACCGATCTGCCCAGTCGATGCTGAGGGCCTGTCGGCGTTTGCGGACGATTCCGGAGGAAACGAATCCCAGAGCCAGCAGAATCTCGCGCAGTGTCTGTTGTTGCTGGTCGGGCGTCTGTGTCGATGACTGCAGAAGAAGCTCCAGTTCGTGACGGGACTTTGTCACAGCATCCAGTCGCGGGCCCTTCCACGTGAGTTCAACGCGATCAGCGGAGCGTCTGATCCGTAATGCCTCATCGGTCTGGACGAAGTCACGACACGGGTGATTGAAGTATTCATCGCACTCCGCGGTTTCCTGAAAGTCGAGAACGCCTGCAAACTGCTGTAAGCGGGCCAGCAACGCGGATTCGTCCGGCACCTGAAATTTTGCTTCGACTTCGATCATGGCGTAAGACTTGCTGGTTTGTGCACGTTTCGTCTGTTGTGAAGCTCATGCAGCAGAACGTCCTGCAATTCGCTTCAGTCGTGTTCTGCTGAACCGGCAGCCGGCGTTTCCGGAGTGGCAAGCTGCTCTTCTCCGATCCGGCGCAGGTGGACCCATGTAAACAGACCGGAATCGTGATTGTCAGACCAGCGGACACGGAGCGCATAGTTTCCGGCCAGCGATGCTTCGGCCAGATCAAGATCTTCCGGGACGGTATCCGGGTCAAGGATGCGGCGACCGGTGAATTCGTCCACACACATTGCACAGGGGCAGTTCTGACGCACCGTACGGAACGGGAGTAAGGTTGGGGACGAGTCTTTCCACGTCAGTTCCAGCGTTCGCGTTTCACGGTGCATGCGAATATTTTCAGGTTCATTCATTACTGAGTTCCAATCCGGCAGCGTCAGAGCGGGTATTCGTCAGATTCAGGTTCATCGTCTTCAAATTCATCGTCTTCGAGTTGCTCATTGTCGCAGAACGCCAGACGCAGCATTTCGACATATTCTTCGAACGTATCGGTCAGTTGTTCGAATGAAGCTGTCTGGCTGACGAACTGCACA
>JALRDR010000211.1 GCA_023262145.1 Planctomycetaceae bacterium
AGGTGATCAGCTTCGAATCCCGGGTGAGCAGAATCGCCTCCGGCAAGTGCTGCTGCCGCAAGATTCTGAATAGTCGATCCGGCATCGCGAATCTCCACTTCCAGATCCGGACATTCGTTCGCCAGCTGTGTTTCATAGCGACTGTCACTGAGCAGAACAGTGCGTCCCCGCGACAGAAACAGCCAGCTGGAATCACCGGTAAACCCCGTGAGATACTTCACATTCGCCAGGCCACTGACAATCAGTCCGTCAATTCCTGCTTCCCGAAACTGACGGCGAACTTTGTTGCGGCGACTTTCGTAATTCGGCTGCTGCACGTGATGTGTTCCTTTGCTGGGCCGGGCTGAAGACTGTGCGCCGGTCTGAACTGAACTGTGGCTGCGAGGAAACAGAACCGAACAGAGCTGCAGCTTCCCGATTCCGGCAGCACCGTCCCATTTCCACACGCAGCCTGCCCTGCCGGCGACTTTCCAGCCCGACTTTGTCATGCTAACGGACCAGCATTCAAATAACAGAACCCCCGGCCCGAATTCCATGGACCTCAACGATGTTTGATCGCCTGCAGCAACTGCTGAAAGGAAACAGTTCCGCGAAGACACATCGTAACAGCGAAAATCCTGCAGGCAGCTGGAGCAGCCATGACCTGGATCACCGCTCAGTACACGTCTTTCGTCCGCAGGAGCCGGCTGAGCTTACTGGAGTGATTCTGTTTCTGCATGGCCATGCAGAAGTCTCGCTGAATGTGAATCCGGTGTTCTCGCAATGCCTGCAGAACTACGGTCTGGCCGCCGTCTGCCCCTCCGGTGGACCATGCTGGTGGCTGGATCTGGTGTGCCCGGAATTCCACCCGCAGATCACTCCACATCAATGGCTCAGGACAACCGTGCTGGAATTCATCAGCCGGCAGTTTCCCGAGGTCAGAACGCCACCCGCCCTGCTCGGTGTCAGCATGGGCGGCCAGGGCGTGTTGCAGTTGGCCTACCAGAACGCGAGACAGTTCCCCGTCGTCGCAGCGATCTCGCCGGCAGTTGATTTCCATCAGCTCTATGGGTCTGGTACCGCCCTCGATCGGATGTTCCCCGATGCCGAACAGGCCCGGCAGGCAACGGTCGTTCTGAACCTGCATCCGCTGTCCTGGCCAGCTCACCAGTTTTTCTGCTGCGACCCGGCGGATCACGACTGGTTTGACGGTGCGGCACGACTGGGAATGAAACTGTCCTCATCCGGGATTCTCCACGAACGTGATCTGGAAACCTCCGGGGGCGGACACTCCTGGGAGTACTTCAATCTGATGGCCGATACCGCCATCCGTCACTGTGCTGCCAGTCTGCAGAAAGTCGCTGCCAACCACGGTTAGCTGAAACAAACTCCGCCACTGACATGCAGTGAATCAGACCTGCTGTGCAATCGATGATGAATCGTCTTCCGGCCGACAGGCGTCTTCGACTTCATCTTCCAGATAGTAATTGAAGTCTTCCGACTCTTCAGCATGCAGAATCTCATACGCATGAGCAGCTGTGCTGGCGTTGTACAACTGCTCCCGCAGGTGACCTGCCGATGTGATCGCAGTTGCAAACGCCGCCAGGATTTCCAGATGCCGCTGACGACTGTTCTGAGGTGTCGCCAGGAGCAGTACTGCGTGAACAGGCCGTCCATCAGGTGTCCGAAATGGCAGCCCTGCCGAACTGATTCCAAGCACTCCACAGACCTCGTCTGAGGTCTCCAGAATTGCATGCGGGATCATCAATCCTTCCCCCAGACAGGTGCTTTCCTGCTGTTCCCGCTGCAGTACCGCCTGCACAAAATCCTGCTCCGGCAGCGAAGGTGTCGGATGTGCAAGGTACAGCTGACTGGCCAGCTGTCGGATGACGTCTTCCTGAGAAGCACCCAACAGATTGACCGTAATTCGATCCTCCCGCAGAAAATCCAGCAGTCGAGCTCGGTCTTCACCCGCTTCTCCGCAACGCTGCAATGCACTCCGCGTCATCCAGGGTCCGATCAGCTGATTAATGGCCAGCGCTGCCAGCGCGATGGTTGTCACCTGCTGCGATACTTCTCTGAATCCGGTCTGTTGTTCAAAAATCAGCACCAGACCTACCGCCACACCACCGTGCGGAACAGTAGCCAGTCCAAAATTGTTCCGCACGCCCCTGGGGGCCCCTGCTGCCGTCAGTGCCAGCCAGGCCGCTGCATAACGCGCCAGAAAACGCGACACCAGAAACAGCATTACGATCAGGAAGACAGATGGAATTGAACTGAAGTCCAGCTTCATGCCGGCCATGGTAAAAAACCCGGCGAACAGTACTTCTCCAATCCCTCGAAGATACTCGGCTGCCGAACGATAGGTGGAGTGCCGCAGGTTGGACACCACAATTCCCGCGAACGTACAGGCCAGAATCCCCGAAACTTCAAGCCCTGTCGCAAGCCCCCACGATGACAGAATCACGGCCACCATCGCCGGACCGACAAATGCAGGTCCGATCACCCGACCAATCAGCATTAACATTACTCCACCACTGATCAGTCCCGACATTCCGGCAAGGCTGAATTCGAGGCCAACAGCACTGGCCGCAATGTAGCCACGCACCAATTCAGCACCGTCCAGCGACATGAACGCCGCCACAAATGTGAAGACGCCCACAGCAACCATGTCCACCAGGGCCACCGCGGCGAGCAAAGTGCGCGTGAGAATGCCACGGGCCCGGGCTTCCTGCACCACCAGTACTGTCGTCCCCGGTGCGCCGGCAATCGCGATCGCTCCCAGTACCAGACAAGCCGTCACACTTAATGACTGCCCCGTCAGCTTGCTGCCAAAGTACAGCAGCCCGATCACAATCAGTGGGGTGATCGTCGCCTCAGCAAGAATGATCAGCCCCAGACGACGACCGGCATTCCTGAGCCCCGGGAAATACAGGGCGGCTCCAACTGTGAAGGCAATGTAACCCAGGACAAAATTCATGAAGGGACTGAAACCACTGACGACTTCCGGACTCAGCCATTCCTGCTGCATGGCCCGCAGGACAATCCCCGTAAAAATCCACCCCGTTACCCGCGGTAAATGGATGTGAAACGCCAGTTCACCGCCAATGATTCCGGAAATCAGAATGACCGCACACTGCAGCAGCGGATTGCTCGGATCGAATTCCAGTCCCATAACCAACACTCCGAATGACTTAGTTACCACCGTCAACAGCGTGTATTCACACCTGCAGTGACAACAACTGCGTCTGATTGATTCAAGCTGCCCGGCAACGCTGCCCGTGTTTTGAATGATGCAGAAACAGACCTGAAATTCCACTTCTGCGACCAGCAGCGGACGTATTGATCACCACCGCCGGTGCCAGCAGTCTGCGAGCCTTCTTAGCACCTCCCCGGCAAATTGAACAGCACAACTCTGGAAGAATCGTCTCTGCTGATTTCATCGCTCCAGATGTACCAGGTCCTGCAAACGACCTGTCTTTGTGGAAAGGTCGAGCCGCTTGCGGGCAAACGGCGATAATGCACGTGACTGTTCATTTTGCCGGATCCGGACGATTCGAATCAGCTGTCAGGATTCCGTCTCCAAATACCTTCGCCCAGACAATTTCGAGGGTCAACTGGTGGCTACCGTGTAGCTTCCGGTACGGCTCCGGTCATGGCCGGTTTTTGCTTCGTGTCCTTCCCTCGACACAACTGGAAGTATCGATATGACAGCGTTCCTCGATTCTCTTGATACAGGTCGCATCGTTTCACTGAAAAGCGCCGTGGTACTGATTGGACGTGGTGCAGAATGCGATCTGATCATCGATCACAGCCCGTCCATTTCACGGCTCCACTGTGCGATCGTGCAAACGGATGATCTGTACTTCGTTCGCGATCTGGGCAGCACCAACGGCGTCTGGACGAACGGCAGGCGGGTTGAAGGCCAGGCGAGGCTTCAGAACGGTCAGGAATTTGCTGTTGGTCAGGTACGTTTTGTGTTTCGGTGTGGCGCCAACATCAGGATCATTCATAAACCCCGCACGTCGCTCAACCATACCCACCGTGCAGGATTCCGACTGCCATCGCAGACAGTCAAGGATCCCGCCTCCCAGCGGACAATTGTGGACGCGTTCACTGCTCAGCAGGCCGAACAGGCGCAGACCCGGCGTGAAACTGTTGCAGCGTCTGCCGAGGCTCTGACCACATCATCTCAGTGAGCGATTTTGCGATCTTTCGTTCGACTATCAACAACTTCCAGGCAATACTGAAGCCAGAGTGATCGCAGCATGGAACAGCGAATCATGGCGTTCATGCATTCGTCGGTGAGCAACCGGCCGCAGGCTCATTTTCCGACAGCCTGAAGCCACTCCTGCCAGATCCCTCCAGCCGCTCCGATTCTGTCGCTGCTGATTTCCAATTCCACTTCACTGACACTCATCGAACTCTCGGACATCGCTCATGCCCGCTTTCCTGCAGCCAGCTGAAGACGGCAGCCCGATTCAACTTGAGCGATCCGTAACTGTGGTTGGCAGAGGTCCGGACTGTGATGTCATTCTGGAAACCAGCACCCGCGTGTCGCGCATGCATTGTGCTTTCGTACAGGTGGACAAGCAGTACTATGTGCGTGATCTCGGCAGCATGAATGGAGTCTGGATCGGACATCAGAGAATTGTCCGTGATTATGAGCTTTCCAACGGCGAAATGATTTCCATCGGGGATCTCAGGTTTTGTTTTCAGGACGGAATGCCGGATACAGCGGTAGAGCCACCGCAGAAAACCGGGCCGCTGGCAACCTTTCAGATTCAGATCAATTCGCCCTCTGCAGCTGACAGCGGAACTGGCAGCGGACTGCAGTTTCCGGACAATGAAGGCCCCCTGCGTGTGGAATTGCATGACCAGTATGCCACTCCAGACTGTGACGACAGTGCAACACTGCAGGATGTACCGAGGATCGAGAGCAGTAATAACCTGCTGGATCCTGACGTCGATCCGGCCCTCGATCTTGATGATGTTGAAATCATTGACGACGATGTCGAACTGGCCCTCGACCTTGATGATGTTGAAATCATTGACGACGATGCCGAGCTTGACTGACCGACTTGTACGGTCAGCAACCCCTTGCTGCCATCAGAATTATTCCGCCATCATTGCTCCGGCAACGCTGTGATCATTGCGCGTGGTATCCTGAGGCTGTATTTTCAGGCAGGACCCGGGCATGAAGCGAATCGGCGTGATCGCATTGCTGCATGAAAGCAATACGTTTCTGAGCGAACCTACGACGCTGGAGCATTTTCGCTGCAATCTGCTGACAACCGGAGACGAAGTTCTCTCGACGCTGCGCGGATCACTGCACGAAACGGGTGGCTTCATCGATGTTCTCGATGCAGACCCGGATCTGCAGCCTGTCGGCCTCTTTGCCGCGCGAGCAATGCCGTATGGCCCGGTCTCCGCTGATTGCTGGGATTACCTGAAGCAGCAACTTCAGCAACAACTCTGCACCGCATTGCCGCTCGACGGCTTGCTGGTCGCCCCGCATGGCGCCACGGTGGCAGAGAATGCTGCTGACGCGGATGGCGACTGGCTGGAGATGGTGCGGAACATCGTCGGCCCCGAGATGCTGATCTGCGGTACGCTCGATCTGCATGCGAATGTTTCTCGTCGTATGGTCACAGCCTGCGATGCTCTATTCGGTTATCGCACGAATCCACATCTCGATCAGTTTCAGTGTGGTCAGCGCGCCGCAGAATGTCTGGCCAGCGCATTACGCACAGGAACTCGCCCCGTAACCGCACTGGTGCAGCTTCCGCTGGTTGTCAACATTGAACGACAGGCCACCGGGGAGCCTCAGGGAAAGCAGTTGTTCGCGGCTGCAGACGCTCTGGAACAGCAGCAGGGCCTGATCGGCGTCTCCTGTCTGTATGGCTTTCCCTATTCCGATGTGCCCGAAATGGGTGCCTCAGTCGTGGCAGTCGCCGAATCTTCTGCCGCTGCTGCTCAGCAGGCCGCCAATGAAGTTGCCCGGCGGTGGTGGGAGATGCGTGACCAGTTCAGCGGGCAATTACTCTCCGTGGAAGATGCCGTGATGCAGGCACAACTGGTTCGCTCACAGCGACCAGACCTGCCGGTCGGACTGCTCGATATGGGTGATAACACCGGTGGTGGCAGCCCCGGCGACGGCACGCTGCTCGCCCATGCCTGGCGGAAGCATGGGCAGGGTCGCTGCCTGGCGGTGCTGGCCGATTCGGAGGCGGCGGCGATGGCCACAACAGCCGGAGTCGGTTCAATATTGCAGCTTTCCGTCGGGGGAAGAATTGATCCGTTGAGACATGGGCCTCCCATTGAAGATCAGTGGACCGTCCGGTGGCTGTCTGACGGACGTTTTCGTGAAACACAGCCGCGACATGGCGGCTATTCGGATTTTGACCAGGGCGCAACTGCCGTGCTGGAAGGCAGCAGTGGACTGACCGTGGTAGTAACCACACTGCGAGTCGCACCGCTCAGCCTGCAGCAGATCCTGTCTCAGAAGATTCAGCCAGCAGATTTTGCAGCAATCATTCTCAAAGGCGTACATGCTCCGGTCGCTGCTTACGCACCAGTCTGCAGTGAATTGATTCGAGTGAATACCGACGGGGCCACAACTGCCGACCTCAATCGACTCAACTGGTCCGGTCGGCGGCAGCCACTCTATCCCCTTGACCCGCTTCCGGACTGGAGTCCGGATGGCGACTGCAATGTTCCCTGAAATCCCTGCACCTGTCGGAGCACCCGAAATCATGCAACCAACCAGGATTCGCTTTCGCATGGTTGCGCTGGCAACCCTGATTGCTGTTCTGCTCTATCTGCATCGTGTCTGCATCAGCCCCGCCGGCGATACCATCTCTCAGGACCTGAAAATCAGTCCGCAGGAACTGGATGGCGTGCTCGCATCTTTTTTCTGGACCTATGCACTGGCACAGCTCCCTGCCGGCTGGCTGGGTGACCGCTTTGGCGCACGCTGGATGCTGGGGGCATATCTGCTGCTCTGGTCCTGCAGCACAGGCCTGCTGGCACTGGCCCCGAGCATCACCATGCTGCTCATTCTCAGACTGGCTACGGGACTGTTCCAGGCCGGGGCCTATCCGCTGGCAGCCGGAATAGTGAGTCGCTGGGTGCCGCTCCATTCACGCGGAATTGCCAGCAGCCTTGTTGCCGTAGGTGGCCGAATCGGTGGTGCTCTGGCGCCACTGCTGACTATTCAGCTGATGTTACTCTGGACCTACGGCAGCGACTGGAGCAATCTGCCGGATGACGCAATTGCTGCTGCCACCAGCTGGCGACCGGTACTCGCCCTGTACGGTCTGCTTGGATGCCTGGTGGCGGGACTGTTCATCCTGCTGTTTCGTGATCACCCCTCACAGCACCCTGCGGTGAACCAGCAGGAACTGGATCTGATTGGACTCCCCGAACCAGCTGCAGGAACACAGTCTGACAGTAACAGCAGTCTGCCGCCCATCCGACAACTGGTGACGTCCGAATCAATGTGGATGAACTGCTTTGTGCAGTTTGCCACCAACCTCGGATGGGCCCTGCTGGTCACCAAGATGCCACAGTATCTGAAAGAAACGTTTGCCACTTCGCAGCAGGAGCAGGGCTGGATGCAAAGCCTGCCGCTGGCCGCTGGGATTGGTGGACTGCTGCTGGGTGGCGTCTTTACGGATGTAATGACGCGAACATTCGGGAAACGGCACGGACGGTCACTGGCACTGGTTGTCTCGCGACTGCTGACTGTCGCAGTTCTGCTGGCTCTGCCTGACTGCGACTCCGCTCTGAACGCTACATTGCTGCTGGCCGTCATTGGCTTTGCCACCGACCTTGGCACACCGGCAATCTGGGCCTACGGTCAGGATGTGGGTGGACGCTTTGTCGGCAGTGTCGTCGGCTGGGGAAACATGTGGGGCAACTTTGGAGCCGCCGTTTCCCCCATGTTCTTCACTTTTGTGATCGAACGCTCGCCTGCAGAGCAGGGCTGGCAGTACGCATTCTATGCCTGTGCCGGCATCAATGTGCTGGCGGCGGCAGCGGCGTATCGTGTCAATGCAGCAGTGCCGCTCAGCCGAAACTGAACGGCACTGCCGACCGAAGGATACACAGCAGTACCCGAATGCAGCTCGCTGCACAGTGTCATTGATTCCAGACGCTCTCCGGGAATCTTGGCTGATGCTGATTCGGCGGTGCAACATAGTAGTGATCAACCGACGGGATGCGTCGGCGAGCAGCCGGAATGACCGAAATCGCAGGCGAGGCATGTTCACGAATAACAGCCGTCGTACCGGGAATCACCTGCACCGCAGGCGCGGTGGCAGGAACTTGCAGAACGGCTGCTCCGCCGGTCGCCCCCCCGGGGCCCCCCGGTACGGCTGGAACTCCGGGAACAGTTGCAGCTGGAGCATGCTCGTGTGTTGCCGCCGGGACAGCATTTGTGCGAGCTGATGCCGGAGCAATCGCAGTGGCACTTTGCAGCGGTACCAGAGTCGTCGCCGGCGATGGGTGGTAAGTATTGTGGGGAACCAGCGAATGCCCCGGGACCAGATGCTCATGTACCGGCTGCTCCGGGATTGCATGCTGAGGAACAACATGGCGGTGCTGATGCGGAACCGCATGCTCTGGCACCAGGACAGGTGCCGGGCTGTGTAGCTGGTACTCTGCAATACCGTGATGAGCCACATTCTGGACACGGTGCCCCGACCACAGAACATGCTGTTTCAGGTCACGTGGCTTCAGGTGTCCCCAGTAAATAGCAGCGTCAACCATCTGATGCGGACAGGGACGTGGGCTCAGCAGAGTGTCGCTCACACGCACTCCGTGCACCCCCGTGCAGACATCGCGGGTCAACGGCCACGTACGATCAACCGATCGCTGCGAAACCTGAACCAGAGCGACACACTGCTGACAACCAGGCAAGGCACAGCCCCCACAGGGCAGACAGGTTCTGCAGGGAGCGCAATCGGGATAGACAGCCACCACGTCAGATCCGGAAGCCGGGATGACGTGCCGCACTTCCCGAACGACTGCTCGCCTGTGCCCCGGAACCGGCATGGTCGTGGTTTGCCACGAAGTTGCCGCCCTCAGGACTGCGTCCCCCTGTGCCGTGTTCGAACGATTCTGATCATGGCCCTCACTGCTGGCTCCACGTTGCTCACGTTCTTCCCTGGCACGGCGTGAACTCTCAGAACGACGACGGCGTTGCGACCGCTGCGGATCGGTACTGCCCTCACTGTTCGCAGGTGATTCTTCCACCTTCGGAGACACCGGGGATGCCGGGACGTCCGGAACCACCGACTCTGGTGCAGCCACCACTGGATTCTCGCCAGTCACCCCAACGATGTCGGTCCACTGCGACCCGGACGTCCACGCCAGTGTCGTGTCACCGACACGACTGACTCTCCCCGAATACGCATACGACTGATCCAGGCTGGTGAATGCGCCAGCCAGATCCTCAAGCTCCGAGTTGACGGCATCTCGCATGGTCACCATGCCCGCCATCACCCCTGTCACCGCCACTGTGGCAATTAACGCGATCTCGCCGGAAACGATTGCTCCGACCTGATCCGTCCAGAATCGATCAAGTGCTTTTCTTAACATCCTTCAACATCCTTCGGCTTGGGCAAAACCCAGCCAGACCATACCAGGCCATGCTGCTCTCCAGCACCAGCCTGTTTCGTCGGCAAGGTGAAAATAACCCGTGACCGTCTCGCTACGAAAGAGCTACCGGGAGCCCCCGCCCAGGATCACAATCTGCAGAAGACCCGCTCAGGCCGTTCTGGATTCACCAAACAGCAGCACGAACAGCCCTGCAGACCCCGACCACAGGCTTCAGCCTGCAACTTCAGCTGTGCACCCATGCAGCGCCATGGAGAATCCGGCAGCAGCGTGCCACTACTCCGACTGAAGCATCGCCCACAATTCTCGGTGCCCATTTCCGTGAACTGCCTCACCACGTTGCTGCAGCGGCAGTGGGAAACGCAGACGCGACACCCGCCACAAGAATGGGAAATGAACGAATTTGCAGACCAAACAGCAGAATAATCCCAGCCCAACAAGCTTCGCGCAAGCACGTCCGACGCGGAACCAACTGACTCATCAGCCCCACGCCGGACAGCTTGTGTGTTGCCAGAGCAAAACTCCGGCGAGGACGGTTTCTCACGCCGTCCACTCTCTCTCGCAGTGAACCGAGCCGGCTCTCCGGATGATTCCTGCTAACTGCCCGGGCACCAACACTTGTGGCCCCAATCAGCTGCCCGAATAACCCGAATTTCCATTACAGTCACGACAACCTACACAACCCGCATATCCCATACCACCAGAACAACCGCTACAACCAGAACTCCCCGTAGCAGACATAAACTGCTTCTGAAAAAGGATTTAC
>JALRDR010001135.1 GCA_023262145.1 Planctomycetaceae bacterium
GATCAACATGATTGCTTCGTAGTAGTCGCGTACTGCGGAGGGCGCCAGTTTTGCGACCACGGCCGCCGCGGCAGTAGTGCGACCGGCTGTCAGAAACTCCCGAATCTGCTCCTCGTCGTGGGGCATAGCATCGTCTGCGAGGTCGGTCATTGCAGAGGAACTGATCCGGTGCCCCAGCAGACTTCGCAGATTGCTGTCAATTCGCTCACGCTGCAACACGCTCAGACGCAGGTCCCCTTGCAGAGACTTCAGCAGGATCATCGCCCGGCTGTGGTCGATGAGAGACGTCTGACCAGTCTGACGAATTGCCCGCACGGCCAGTTCGGTGAATGCCCACGCTCGCAACACACGCGTTTCCAGGTGGTCGTCAAGAGGCAGAACTGTCAACGCTGCATAGGGCAATCGCATCGCGTTCATCACACCGGCTACACGACGCGCGTCAGCGGCCGTGCCAATTTCCAGCGTCCCTTCCGGATTCACGGACGCCGCAGGATCAGGCCATTCCAGATAGAACAGCAGATCCGCGGCTTGCCGTGCCTGAGCTCCGATCCGACCACTGGCAGCATTTCCAAACACAGTCTTCCGCGAATCAACCATTAACGTCTGCCATGCCGGATCCAACGACAACTGTCGGATACCTTTCTCATCCTCAGAGTTCAGGACAATCAGCAACGGATCCCAGGTATCAAAGTGTGGTCGGTAACCTCCCCATCCCCCGTCGACTCGTCGATATCGCTCATGTCGACCATTCCTGACATCACGACAGACTGCCAGGTAATCAAGCCATTCGGCGGGCGCTGGATCCCAGCGATTATTCGCCACCAGCCTGAGCTCGACAGTTCCTGGCGTTCCAGCCCAGTCGTCCGACTGCCAGGGGTCTGTGAGCAATACAGTCCCACCGGAATACAGCTGCTGTGGACTGACAACGCGTTGCGACAAGCCGAGGGCCGGACTCACCAGATCTGCTTTGCGGAGGGGCCAAAGCAGGAGCAAACACGCACACGAAATGGCCACTGCAGCAGGAATTCGACTGCGCTGTCCTGAGGCACGGGCAGGTCGCCGCGTCGACCGGAAACTGAGAGTTGCCGCAATTCCGGTCACAGCGGGGCCCAGCCAGTAGCGGCTGCCGAAACCTGTCGTGACAAGACACAGACAGATCACAAGGGACTGAATTCCGATTCGCAGACTTGTTGTGTAAGGCCACCGACGCAGCAGCAGAGCAGTGAGCACAATCGCACCGAGCGTTGTGGGCCAGAGCTGCGGAGACCACACGGGCGACGCGAGCCATGGTACCAGATCCGAGTCGAGCCCCAGCCACACGGCACTGACTGGCCGCAACAGAGCCGCTGCAAAGGCCGGCTGCAGCACCGCCGCCGCTGCACTGACTCCCACAAGAACCAGACAGACCGCACCTGATTTCCGCATTCCCTGACGGTCGCTGGAAAACATCGCCTGCACGAGGCCGGTCGTCGGCGCTGCAATCAGCAGCAGTACTGCCAGTCCGAAGTCAATCGTCGACAGACATCCGGCGAGCAGAATCAGTACCGCCCTGGCCACCCATTGCCAGCAGCGAGTCGTCTCGGCAAATCGGATTGAGTGCGTCGTGGCCATGCCAGTCACAAGCAGGGACACCCACTGCGACGGAGCGACACTCAGCCCGGCACTCAGTACTGCCACGACCGCCGCAGGACCTCCGCCCCCGCAAGCCAGCCGGTTTCCGTAACAGGCAATCACACATGCAGCAGCAGCAGCAGCCAGCCATACGGGCCACCGCGCCAACTCAGCCATCCCG
>JALRDR010000280.1 GCA_023262145.1 Planctomycetaceae bacterium
TGTTCACAGAGATCCAGCTCCGCCAGCATCTGCTCCGTCGTCAGGCGACCTCCGGGAATGCTGGTCCGAACCATGCAGCTGAACTGTTTTCCGAGCGGGCGTCCATCGGCATCCTTTGCCTTACGGAGATCCCTGTCATCCTGCATGTAGGAGCCGTGATGTTTGAGCAGTCCGCCGGCATCACCGGAGAATTCCGGGTTGTCATTGAGCAGTTCTTCGGCAATGGTGCCGCGCAGCTGCCGAGAAGACTCCTTGACCAGTTCCATCTTGCTGACTTCACGCTCTTCTGACATGCGATCAAATTCTTGTTGTTCTGGTGGTTCTGATGTGTGCTGGCACCGGTGAAACAGCGACGGCCCGGCCGCTGCAGCGGACTTCCAGCCGTCTGCGGATTACAGTGGTGAAGCCGCCGTTCGCACGGCAGAGAACTACACGTTGCGTGCGGCGTATGCGGCGGCGATTCCAGCGGGAGTATACGAGGACGCCGAGTGGGTGAAAAGCTGCAGTCACGCAGCGGCCACAGAATGCCATCAATGTGAAGATAAGGACTCCGGCACTCCGGTGCATTTCCGCGTTATTCAGGAAATCCGGGTGGCAGAGAGAGCGACCAGACCTCGCTGCTGAGGGGCTGGGCGTGGCCAGCAGCAACCCACAGCTTGTCCTGGAATACAAACACACTGTGTTCGTGACGTTCCTTCCAGACGATGCTGCTGCGAAGCTGTTTCCATTCCCTCCCGTCTCGTGAGTACCAGACATCGGCATGGTTGACGGATGGAGATCCCGACCAGCCCCCCACCACCCACAAGCAGCCCCTCCAGGAGACTGCGGAAAACCAGAGTCGTGATGGCCAGGGGGCAGCCGCAGTTTCCTGTCTCCAGATCCTGCCGTCCACAGAACTCCAGACGTCATTCAGGGCGAAATGTTCAGGGACGTAGTTGCCGCCACCCAGAACCCAGAGTCGACCGTTGTGTGCAACTAACTGATGATACGCACGCGGAGACCATTCAGCGCGGGCTGATTCCTGTGTCCAGGTGTTTCCATCGGAAGACGACCAGACATCGTTGCGCAGGCTGGATTCGTCACCGAAGTAGTAGTTCTCAGTGCCGCCGGCCACCCACATGCGATCCCCCAGCACGGCCACGCCAGCAGCAAGTCGTGGACTCCAGCGGGGAGCGGAAGTCTGGTGTGCATCCCAGTGCCTGCCGTCCGTGGAACTCCAGACCTGATTCGTGGCCGAGTGACCCTCCAGCCGCCCGTTGTACCAGCCGCCCATGAGCCACATTCGATCCCTGAAGACAACTGTCATCGGCAGATCGCTGTGGATCCACGGGGCTGCCGGGGTGACCTGCTGCCAGTTTCGTCCGTCCGCGGAGGACCAGACATCACGAGGTGGAGCAGACCAGGAGTCAAACCAGCCCCCGAAAATCCACATCCGGTCACGAAAGACGAGTTCCCCGGATGAATCCCGTGGTTGCCAGCCGGCAGCGGCGGTGATCAGTTCCCAGTCTGCCTGAGGCTGAGTTTCGTCGCTGCTTTGAGACACAGAAGCGGGTGGCTGAGCGTGCAGCGGAGGGGCAACGCACAGCCCTGAAATGATCAGCAGCAAGGAGATGAACAGGATGGACCCACAAAGCGGAGATCGCAGTTCTGGCAGCGTGTCGGCATTTGAAATGGTGTTCATTGAAGTACCTTCCGCTGCTGGAACGGGCGCCGCCCGCTGGTTTTCGCAACTGTCTGTTACGGCGTTGTTGTAGCCGGGAGGGGATCCGATTCGCTGCTGCCGGGGGGACGCGGATTCTGTCGCGCAGGCGGCTGCAGATAATGATAGCCGGTATTCGGATTCGTCCTGTCGTAAGCAAAGGCTTCACGATTGTGCAGGAAGTGACGCAGATAAGCGACGGGAATTGCAAAGCCCAGCCCTTCCCCGAACTGCAGTTTCATGTTGATGACCCCCGTCACCTGGCCGCGATCGTTAAACAACGGCCCGCCACTATTCCCCGGATTGATCTGCGTGGTTGTCTGGATGTAAACGATTCCGTTCATATTGCGGTTGCGAGTGCTGATGATGCCCTCAGAAACCGATCGTTCAAGCCCGAGGGGGCTGCCGATAGCGAACACGGCATCGCCTTCACGCTGAACATTCTCGTCAGCAAGTGTGACCGGCTGAAACTCGAGGTCGTCCTGAGCAGGGATTTCCAGCAGAGCGAGGTCGAACCATGGATTCAGAGCAAGAATTCGGACATCACGAATCTGCCTTCGTTCAAATTCCCCCGCTTCGCCGCGATGGAAAATCGTTACCGCAACGCGAGTCTGAGTTTCCACGACGTGATAGTTGGTGACGCAGTAACCTCGATTATTGATGATGAAACCAGAACCAAGTCCATCGGGCGTCTGGATCAGGACCACACCTTCTCCAAACTCCCGGACAAGTTCCTTGACAGTTCTGACAGGAAGGTCGCCTGTCAGAAACAGCGACTCGGATTCATCCGGTGTTGCTGTGACGGGCTGGCTTTCCTGGCGTTCCTCAATCTGATCGACCGGGATGCGAATGATGTCAACTCCCACATCAAGATAAATGCGGTCCGGCTGCACTTTGAGTACATCGCCTTCGAGTCGCTGGCCGGACCTGAGCAGAATCACGTCCGCGTGAAGGGAAGATGAAAACAGCAGCGTGACTGCCATGGCCAGCGTGGGAAAATGCGTTGCGGCTGTGAGAAAGCTGTGCATTGCTGAATGCCGTTCCATGTGCGAGTACTGTCGAGTGGATTGTTGTCAGGAGATCAGTTCGTGAATTACTTCACCGGCTACGTCTGTGAGTCGGAAACGTCTGCCATTATAGCGATACGTGAGCTGTTCGTGGTGCAGTCCCAGAAGGTGCAGAATCGTGGCATGCAGATCATTCAGGTGCACACGATCCTCAACAGATTTATAGCCAATCTCATCAGAATTGCCCCACGTTATTCCCCCACGAACACCGCCACCCGCAAGCCACGCGACAAGGTGATGCGGATTGTGATCGCGACCGGGCTTGTTGCCGGTCTGAGCAATTGGGAGTCGTCCGAACTCTCCACACCAGACGACCAGCGTGTCGTCCAGCATTCCGCTTTCGGCAAGATCCGACAACAGACCCGCAACAGGCTGGTCGGTCTCCCCGGCAAACTGGCGATGATTGCCCTCAATATCACTGTGTCCATCCCATGATCGCTGGTTCTCCATCCCGCCGGAGTAGATCTGGACGAATCGTACACCTCGCTCCACCAGTCTTCTGGCCGTCAGGCATTGCCTGGCGAAGTGATCACAGCGTTCATCGCCAATTCCGTAGAGTTCCTGAATGTGCTGAGGTTCCTGGCTGAGGTCCAGCGCTTCCGGCGCGGACGACTGCATTCTCCACGCCAGTTCAAAGCTTTCAATGCGTGCGGCAAGTTCACTGTCCTGCGAATGTTGCTGCTGATGCAGTGTGTTGAGCCGTCGCAGGAGATCAAGATTGCTTCGTTGTGACTCCGCCGTCTGATCCTGTGGTCGTTGCAGGTTTGAAACAGGAGCACCTTCGGGTTTCAGCCATGTTCCCTGGAACACTCCGGGCAGAAATCCAGCGCTCCAGTTGGCAGCGTGTCCTTTCGGAAGTCCACGGCCCTTCGGATCGCTCATCACGACAAATGCCGGCAGATTGGCAGATTCACTTCCGAGTCCGTAGGTCACCCACGAGCCAACACAGGGAAAGCCCATGCGCGGCATGCCGGTATTCATGGCAAACAATGCCGGGGAATGGTTGTTCGATTCTGTGTAGCCACTGCGAATCACTGCCAGGCGGTCCGCATGTCTGCCGAGATGTGGAAAGATCTCCGGTACCATCAGACCGCATTCCCCCTGCGGTTCGAATCGGAAAGGAGACTGCATCAGGTTGCCAACCGCATTGCGAAAGAAACCGGTGGTATCCTCAAATCCGTCGTCAAATTCACGGATCGACTTGCCGTTCCATTTCGTCAGTTCTGGGCGATAGTTCCAGGTATCCACAGGGCTGGGGCCACCGTTGACGAAAATCCAGATGATCCGTTTTGCCCGCGCCGGAAAGTGCGGCTGCCGGGCGACCAGGGGATTCAGGTCTTCGGATTCTGCCGGGGACGCGAGCAGACCTTCATCCTGCAGCAGTGTGCTGAGCCCAAGCAGTCCGGCACCGCAACCTGCGCGCTGGAGTGCGTGACGGCGATTGATTCCGATGAGATGAGGCATTGACAATTGCTCCCACAGACAGGCAGACAAACGGAATATGGCAAATACCGATTCTGAATTCAGCTTTCCGCGGCAGGTGCAGGCGGCGGATTACGCAGAATTGCAGCAACGACGCTGCCGGGCTGTCCGTCCAGCAGACTGTTGCTGCCGCCCGGGCGCGTGAATGCAACCTGCTGGTCACTCAGTCCAAGCAAATACAGCAATGTCGCATGCCAGTCATAGTGATTAACGACGTCGGTGACGGCCCGGTGTCCGATTTCATCTGTTTCCCCGTGAATACAGCCACCACGGAATCCACCGCCGGCCACCCACTGACTGAAGCCGTAGGTGTTGTGATCACGCCCGATGTTCTTTTCGTTCTGAATCACCGGCAGACGCCCCATCTCTCCACCCCAGTGAACGATCGTGCTGTCCAGCATTCCACGCTGTTTCAGATCGGCTACCAGAGCCGCAGCGGTGGGAATTGTCCGACGGCAGACGTTCGGCAATGCCTTGACGATACCACCGTGGTGATCCCATTGCTGGTTTCCGGTGTGCAACTGGACAAACCGAACACCGCGTTCAATCAGCCGCCGAGCAATCAGGCAGCGCGTGCCATATTCCTTTGTCGTGTCGTCCTCCAGGCCGTACATTCGCTGTGTTGCCTGAGTTTCCTGGGTGATGTCGAGCGCTTCCCGGGCTGCATGCTGCATACCCTCTGCCAGCTCGTAACTCTGCATGCGTGCATTCAGATCAGTCTCTGCCGGAAATCGTTGTTCCAGATCACTGTTCAGCTTACGCAGATAACCCAGCAACTGCTGTTGACGTGCGCCTGCAAGTGCAGGCGGCGGATCGAGGTTCAGAATGCGAGGCTCCTGTGGCCGCACAACCGTTCCCTGATACAGCGAAGGCAGCCAGCCGTTCTGCCAGTTTTCAACACCCAGCACTGGCAGGCCGGACGGATCAGTCAGGACCATGAATCCGGGCAGTCGGGAGTTGTGACTTCCCAGTCCGAAGGTAAGCCACGAACCGAGCGCCGGACGACCGGGTAACTGCCGCCCGGTGTTCATCGCCTTGATGGATTCTCCATGGTTGTTCACCCCGGTATGCATTGAGCGGATCATGCAGAGATCATCTGCTACAGCTCCCAGTGCCGCGGCAGGTTCGCTCAGATCCATGCCACACTGGCCATGTTTCCGAAATCTCCATGGAGTTCCAAACAGCCTGCTGCTGGCTTCTCCGGCATTGTCATACTTGATCGTTCCGCCGTACGTCTGCATATGCAGACGCGTAAGCTCCGGCTTGGGATCAAACAGGTCAATGTGACTGGGCCCTCCCTGCATGAACAGGGAGATCATGGCGTTGGCCTGCGGCGGGGCTGCGGCCGACTTTGGAGTCATATCCCAGACCTGCGGAATCAGTTCAGGTCGCGGCGGTTCGGCCACAGCGCGTTGCTGATACAGCGCATTGGCAAGCCCGGTAAAGCCAAGGCAGGATTGCGCCAGCATGTGACGTCGGACAAAGTGTGTCATCGGTTGCTTCCCCGTCATGGGTTTCGATTGTGATCAGTCACAAGCCGGTTTCGTGTCATCGGAATCCGGCTGTCGATCAGACACTGATCTCAAAGGACGTACAGAAACTCACTTGAGCAGAGCAGTGCATGGCACCACAGGCTGAGTGCATCGTCCTGCGGAGTTGTGGATTCCAGAAAGGTGCTCGCATCCTGAAGTTCCGCCGGTGAGATTACTCGACCAAACACAAGTTGCCAGCCGTAGCGAATCTGCTCGTCCCGATCGTCTGAATGGGACTGCAGTCGCTCCGCCAGCTTTGCTGCATATTGCGACATGAATGGATGATTCAGCATGAGTAAAGACTGAGGTGCAGTTGTTGATGATGCCCTCCGTTCGCAGTTCGGAGTCATCGCGGGCAGGTCAAAAGGTTCCAGCACACCCAGTGGCATGCTGCGTCGCACCTGCACGTAGATACTGCGGCGATTTTCACGTTGCCCAAGTGAAGCGATGCTGCCTTTTGGTCTGCCAGCGGAATCGCGATTATCGACTCCCAGTACAATCTGCCCCACGTCATCAGGTGCCACCGGCACCGACTCTCCGAACATTTCGCTGTTGAGCTGACCGCTGAGGGAAAGGATCGTGTCACGTACAACTTCTGCTTCCAGACGCCGTACATTCATGCGTGCCAGCAATCGATTCTCCGGATCGATCTGTTCCTGCGCTGCATTCCGTACCGACTGTTGCTGCCACGTGCGAGACTGCAGAATCAGACGGTGCAGATGCTTCAGCGACCAGCCGCTGTCCATGAGCTCTGCAGCCAGCCAGTCCAGCAGTTCCGGGTGGGAGGGAGTGTCGCCCTGGACACCGAAGTCTGCCGGAGTGCGGACCAGCCCCTGACCAAAGTGATGTAACCAGATTCGATTGACCAGAACACGTGCGAGCAACGGATGTTCTCTGCTGGTGAGCCGTCTTGCCCATGCCAGACGTCGCCCGGTCGTGGGCAATTCAGGGTCGTCAGCTTCGATCCGGAAGTTATCACCGTTCAGGATATCGATGACTCCCGGAGCAATTTCTTCGCGCGGCTGCTGATGATCTCCCCGAGCGAACAGATGTGTTGGTGGAACCTTGCCGGGAACTTCGGTCAGGCACATGACGTAATCATCAGCAGGCAATTTTGCCCGGACCTCCGCAGTCAGGGCATCCCATTTTTCGTTGAAGCCGCGGAGCCGATCCGGCAGGTACAGGTAAACGGAACCTCGGCTTACATTCAGA
>JALRDR010000305.1 GCA_023262145.1 Planctomycetaceae bacterium
CTAACAGAAATCCGGCTGCGGGATTCTCGGAAGGCATGGGGCCTGTTCTGAGCAAAGCAGATGGTCCGTGTAATGTTCGATCTTGACGGCCGGGTTTAATGCAGGGATTATCTGGTCTGCGCGGTTTGGGTAATTGATTCGTTATGCTGCGACCTCAGATTGACAAAAAAAACAATTATGTCGATTGAGTCGAGTGGGACTTCGAGCGAGTATACGGGTCCCGCCCCGTTGCAGGTTTCCGTCATTCGCTACTGTCGGTCCTGCCTGCGCGTAGTTGAGCCCCGCCCCATCGTCAGGAAGGATTCCGGCGAATTGTTCAATCGGCCCTGCAAACGAACATGAACGATCTGTACCTCAGTCTTCTGCTGATGCTGGTCCTGTGTGTGACCGTATTCCTGTATGGTTTGCGTCTGCAGCGGGGGCAACACACACGTCGGGCTCCGCTGGTGATTTATGCGTCCTGCGGCCTGATGGTGATCTACCTGACTCTGATCTGGAACAGCCCGCTGCTTGTGCGGTTGCTGCCGTTCTCATCAGCTGTGGTTCTGGGCAACTGTCTGCCGCTCTTCGGATCTCTCTACGCAGGAATCTGTGTGGGTGCATCTGCCATTCCGCGGTATCGCCGCATCTTTCTTTCGACCGCTCTGCTGGGACTCGGGGTGTTTTCGCTCGTGCACCCGTTGACTGGCGAAACACCGAAATGTGTGTTGTCAGCATCCGACCGCATGTTTCAGCCTCAGTCGACAGCGTATACCTGTTCTGCTGCCTGTGCGGCCGGTGTCCTGCGGATGCATGGCATCTCTGCATCAGAGGCTGAGATGGCTGAGTTGTGTCTGACGCGTGAGGGGACGCACTGGCTGGGCGTCTATCGCGGCCTGAAACTCAAGACGGCCGGGACAGATCTGGACGTGGCGGTGCGGCAGGTTTCGGGTGCAGAACTTGGTTCAATATCGACGGGCAGGGGGGTACTCTCACTGACATTTCATGGCAGTGCAGCGGGGCGAAGCAGCTGCGAAACGGCCTACAACGCGGACGCTGGCCATTCTGTGATCTGTCTTGGTCCCGCTGGCGAAGGCCGGATCAACATCTTCGACCCTGCTCCGAATTTCGGGTTCGAGTGCTGGAGCAGGCATCATCTGCGTGACGTTGCCAGCGGCATTCTGCTTGAACTGGTCAATCGTGATGATGGTCTGCCAGTGGAAATTGCCAATCCGCAGATTGCTGCATTCAGATCGCTTTGAACTGCACTTGTTCCGGCTTCCTGAAGAAGTTTTCGGGCTGCCTCCTGCAACAACCCTGGGTCCTGCCGCGGGAGCAACAGGCGATCACTGTTGCTGCAGGGTTCCGGCAACGGCAAAGGAATCAGGGGCAAGGCTGGGATGGGGGCTGAAGTGCCGGGCGTTCGTGTGGGTGTTTTGTAGTCAGCAGAACACGCTGACCCAGCGAACAATTCGGGCCATCATCCATAACGACGAAAGGCGTCCAGCAGTGCTGCCGGACGCCTTTTTCGGATGAGTTCAGGACTGGTGGGGTTCAATCGTTCATTCTGCGGATGAGGAAGCCTCTTCTTCCTGTGCAGCAGTTGGCTCTGGCGCAGTCTCTTCCACGAGCTCACCGATGAAGTCCAGTTGTTTCTGGTCACCAACTTCTCTGATGGAGACATGAATGACATTCAGGCCATCAAAAGAACCCCGCAGCAATTCCTCAGAGAGCGGATCTTCAATGTACTTTTCAATGCTGCGTCGCAGCGGACGCGCACCATAATCCAGTCCGTCACCGGCTTCACCCTTATCAATGATGAAGCCACGAGCCTGGTCGGACAGGATGAGTTTCTTGCCGCGTTCCTGCAGTCTCTGGAAGACCTTGCTGAGTTCGATATCGACGATATCCATGAGCTCCTTGCGGGTCAGTTTGCGGAACACGACGACTTCGTCAAGACGCCCCAGGAATTCTGGTTTGAACTGCTTCTGCAGTTCGTGCATGAGATTGGTCTTCATGTCCTCGTAGCTGCGATCTTCATCACGCTCCCGCAGGGTATGCAGACCCATGCTGCCGCCATGTGCCATTCGAGCCGCACCAGCGTTGGTGGTCATGATAATGACGACATTCTTGAAGTCGACGCGACGGCCAAAGCTGTCAGTGAGGTGTCCTTCTTCCATGATCTGCAGGAGCATATTGTAGACGTCGGAGTGAGCTTTTTCGATTTCGTCGAGCAGTACAACTGCGTAGGGACGACGACGAATCTTCTCAGTGAGCTGACCGCCTTCTTCGAAGCCCACGTATCCAGGAGGGGCGCCAATCAGTCGACTGACATTGTGTTTTTCCATGTATTCAGACATGTCAATCTGAATCAGTGCATC
>JALRDR010000363.1 GCA_023262145.1 Planctomycetaceae bacterium
GCATTCTTGCTCATGGGCACAGCAGCCTTCATGCTGCTTATATCGGTTGCTTTTGCAGATTCACTAGACCCAAAGTGAAGAAAATGTAATATTCTTCAAATCCGTCCGCAGTCTGACCGGGACAGCTGCGGTACGTCCAACGTGGACCACCCGAAGTGCATTCGGAGATCAACCACCTGCCGAAGGATTCGTCGTTGAGGAACTGGATGTGGTTGTTGATGCAGTTCTCCCGCTGAATCTTCCTCACCCGGTACAAATCTCACCTCCGGCCGGGAAAACAACAGTGTGGACTGTTGCCTCGCAAACTCCGAATCGCCCGCAGCGAGTGACTCTGGCCGTCGATGGAACAACAGGTGAAATCCTCAGCAAGCATGGTTTCGCAGACCTGCATGTGATTGATCAAGCCGTCAACACGGGAATTGCATTGCATGAAGGCCAGCTGTTCGGCTGGCCCAATCAGCTGCTTGGTGTATTCGCGACACTTGGACTGGCTCTGCTGAGCGGCTCCGGAGTTGTAATGTGGTGGAGACGCCGCAGGCCGGGAGTCCTTGGTGCCCCGGAACCCTCAGCCCTGAAAGGGCTTTCTCTGGTCACCGTGAGCCTCGTGACCATTCTCGGAATTGCTCTGCCCGTCTTCGGCCTGTCACTGCTCTTTGTTCTGGCACTTGAAAAATTTCTGTTTGCCCGCTGGCTGTCAGCTCGCCACTGGCTGGGGCTGCCATGAACCAATTCTCATGCTCAGCGGCCGCAGCATCGGTAACGCTGTCGGTGGCGCGGTTGCGACTCCGAAGATCGACGGAGAAGGACTGAGGCACGGTGAAGCATCGGTCTGTCTGAAACTGGGATCACCTTGAAGTACCTGGCCCGGCTGTCTGCAGAGCCGGATGGAGCACTTCGTTTCCTTCAGAACCGTGCTGCCACACCACTCTTTCCAGCAAATGGAAGTCCTCCGTCTGCTGCAGCCACTGGGCCGCCTCTCGCGATTCCCGGCAGGAATATGCCTGCGCGGCCCGCCGTGGCATCTGCCTGTATTTCCCGTCGAATACGACCAATCGCGGGGTCATACTACCCCAGCCACTGCTGCAATACCTGCAGATCCTTTTCAATGGCCGCCCAGTGATCGGGGACAAGTTCCGGCTTATTGTGATCAAGGTATTCTTCATGCAGTGAAATGGGCCCGCCGAATTCAACCTTGCGCAGCAGTTCGAAGAATGCGGAGTCCACTCGGCCGTGGCCCAGCGGTACGTTCTCCGGCTGACGCTCAGTCCCCCACTGAAAATCCTTCACGTACACCACCTGCACATGCGGCTGGATCATGAGGAAATTGATGGGCCAGTTCATCCCGGCTTCAGCGGTGGCATGACGAATATCAAATGCCATCCCCAGATGCTGCGGATCCGTCTGCTCCAGTGCCCGCTGCAGATCCCAGATCGCCGCACCGAAATAGCCGCGGCCGGCATGATTCTGGTAAACACCTGTTATTCCCAGTTCACGATTCAGTGCTGCAAGGTCTTCCAGCTGTCGCCGCCATTCGGAAATCTGCTGCAGCACCGGTCGACCTTCGTCATACCGAAAGTACTTCAGGCGGTAGTAGCGGACGCCCAGAGACGCCGCCGTCTCCAGACACTTTCGCGACAGGGGATCATTCGGATCGTTGATATCCGACGTCATCACCAGCAGTTCCTGATCGTGCTTCTTCAGGTCCTCAACAAATGCCGGCAACTGGTCTGCCACGGCTTCCGGTTCAATATGCCCTCCCCTGCGAATCGGAGCCTCCAGGCCCTGAAAGCCCAGTGCCCGACAACGGTCCGCCATCTGCTCCGCCGTGAGCGAATTAAATGGCTTGGTAAACACACACAACGGATTTGCGGCACGTGCCCCTGCAGAGACTGCAACAGGACAGGCAGACGCAGAACCGGGAGGCAGCAGTCCCCCCGCCGCCGCAGCCAGTGCTGTTGCCAGGATTCGGCGACGCGAAATTGCATCCTGCCGCGCAGAATACTGATCTGTCAGGCGTCGTGAATCTCTGTCGGAGTGTTCTTGTTTCATCGGTCTGTCCTGGTTTGCCCTGGAACCCCTTCGGAACAGCGGCAGCTTCCGGGGCCTGTCATTCTGCAGCATCAGCTCCGGGAGGAAGCATACTGAATCAAGCCCCCGGAGTCCTGTTCACTCGCATCCGGAACGGGGACTGCTATCCTGCAGAGCATCCTGATCCCCGCGTACAGTGACGAACCACAGCGACTGCGATCGCGCACTCTCCCCCGAACCACTGCAGCCGCAATGACCGAACTGCGTTCCACAATTCTCTATCATGGGCAGGCCTATCACCTCCGCAGTCACAGCCAGCGACTGCAGCAGCAGGCGCAGAACTTTCCCGGGCTGCTGGATTTTCTTGAACAGGTTCACAGCAACTGTCCGACTGAGCCATTTCAGCGCGGACCTCGCTCTTCCGGAATTCATGCAGGTCCACAGCCGGTATATCAGACGTTCACCAGTCACACTCGCATTCAGCAGACTGCCGACGCTCTGCTTGTGAATTCCCGTCGGTTTCATGAGCGTCATGAACAAGTGCAGATGTTCATGATGGAAAACTGTCCCGACACCGTCGCTATGGAAGTCCCGGTCTGGGTTACTCGAGATGAATCCGGCCCCTTCGCCGCAATCATTCAGCAGGACGAATGGCTCAGCGGTCACATCGACGTGCTCAGTATCGAAGACACCTGCCTCTGGATCTGGGATTACAAACCCAAAGCGCACAGTGAACGCTGGGTGCACGTACAGTTGCTGGCCTACGCCAAAATGCTCTCGGAACGAACCAGCATCCCG
>JALRDR010000386.1 GCA_023262145.1 Planctomycetaceae bacterium
GAGGGGGCGAAGAGGATTGTCCCGGCCTGCGGGGGAGCCGGGTAGGGTGGCGGAGTCAGTCCGCTCCCGGCACGCCGGGAGCGACGGGGTCAGGCGTGGCTGGCGGTGCGGGCGGGAGCTTCCTCGCCAGCAGCATGCCCGGTGGCGGTGCCGAAATTTTCGATGAAGAAGTGCGGCGGCAGATCTGTGAACACAAAGCCGACAGCGATGTCTGGTTCGATGTGCATCGCACCGCACACCAACTCGGCCTGCGCTCCAACGCCACAATGCTCTACGGTCACGTCGAGCAGGCACGGCATCGAATCGATCATTTACTGCGACTGCGTGAACTGCAGGACGAGACGGGCGGTTTCCAGACCTTTATTCCCCTCGCATTCCACCCCGAAAACACCGAGCTGGCAAACATCGAGAAAGCCGACATTCTCTTCGACCTCCGCATGATCGCTCTGTCACGCCTGATGCTGGATAACTTTGACCACATCAAGGCTTACTGGATTATGCTCGGACAGCAGACAGCACAATTGGCACTCAGCTACGGAGCAGACGATATTGACGGCACCGTCGTACACGAACTCATCTACCACGATGCTGGAGCGGAAACCCCCGAAGGCATGACCGTGGAACAAATCCACCGCCTGATTCGCGAAGCCGGCCGAGAACCCGTGGAACGGGACACACTGTACCGCCGCGTCATCCGCAACGGACGTGAGTGGACGATCGGTGAACCCCTTTCGGCAATCACCGGAGCCTGAACACAGCAATGACTCCCGCGGCAAATTGACTCCGGATCCTGCTGCATCGACCATTCCCACCTCCCCGATAAAACCAATCGCTCGGCTGATTCCCACTCTCCAGGCGGCCGCAGACAGGTCGAATACTCCGAAAAAACCAGGAAAACAGGAATTCTGATCGTCTGACAGGAGTCTGGGTTTCCGGATGTCGATTTGCCCTGTACCATTGTCCGTTCGCGCTTTCGGGCGTTTCTTTTTCCCCCGGAACTCGCCAACCGCTGACTTTTTGCACCTCAGGACCAGTGTCATGGCCAAGACAAACCGCAAACTCAACAAAGCCAATCACGGCCGTCGTCCGGCCAGCTCCAAGGCTCGCCGACTGAAAAGAAAGCACGTCAAGCTGTCCTGAAGCACCGCCAACGCTGCGTTCATCACCGCCTGATGCATGCCGAAGACACCTGCTGCTCCGCTTTCCCGGCTCCTTGTTCCTGTCACAAATGCGGTTGATTACTGCAGCCGTCTGCAGACGCGCGTGCTGTTGGCTGGTCGACTGCTCTGGTTGACTGCTCTTGTCGACTGCTCTTACTGCAGGCTGCCAGCTGTCACTACCTGATGTGGCTGCCTGTAGTCGCTGTTCGATGTCGCTGACTGGCATGGCAGCCCGATGTTGCAGCCTGAACAGTCTCCCTTGCCACGAAATTCCGGCCCGCCAACAGTGATGGCCCGCTGAAACTGCGGCAAGGCTCCTGACAGGCACTGGCAGCCCGATTCCACGTGGGCGTGCAGAATCTCAGGCAGCGTCTCTGCTGCCGCCGGAACCGTCTTCCTGAGCGGCTTTCGCACGGCCAGTTTCAAGTTCATCCAGCTGAGCCAGCAGCGTACGAATTGTCCGCTCCGCTTCCCCGCGTTCGTTCTGCCACGTTTCACGCAGCTTTTGCAATTGCTGTTCCAGCTCCTCTGCGTGCCGCACCTGCTCATCAACGGCCGTGTCGCTACAGCGCAGATTCAGTTCTTCATCCCGACTGCGAAAGTAAACTTCCAGATCTGCGCGATCCTGTCTGAACTGACGTTGACGTTCTGCCAGATCTTCCGCCGCTGCGTCCAGCTTATCTCGCTCTGCAAACAGTTGTGACCGAAGTCGCTCGAAATGCAGATGGACATCCTGCCGTGCCTGTTCGATACGTGCTCGGGCGAGTTCAGGCGACCGCGCATCTCGAACCAGAGCTGACCGAGCTTCCTCAATTACCAGCCTCTGCTCCAGAGTCTCCGCCTGCGTCTGGTCGAGCTCAGCACGCAGCCGGCCCAGTCGCTGAGTGCGGTCGTCAAGTCGAGCTGACAGCTCAGAAAGCGAAGATTCCTTGTCACGAATGCTGTTTTCGCGACTTTCCAGATCTCTTCGAACCGCTTCACGCTCTTCCAGACTGCGGCGTTCCCGAGTCTGCAGATCCGCCACCATGGACCGTCGCGTGCGTTCCAGCACCTGACGCTCCCGTTCGAGTGAGCGTTCACGTCCCTGCACAAGTTCTCGAATTCGATCCAGCTGACGAAAACGCAGGCGATGCTGCTCCAGAAAACTCAGACGCTCGTTTCGGAACAACTGCTGCTCGCGACGAAACTGCCGCATTTCCTCTTCCAGATCCTCACGAGCCCGGGAGAGATGCTCAAACTGAAATCGATATCGCCGCTGCAGGTTGTTCTGTTCCGTCAGCAGAGCCTGACGCTTCTTTTCCGTCTCATCCCGCAGCCGCTCCTCCTCCTGCTCAACCTGCTCTCCGAACTGTTCGCGCTGTTGCTGCAGTTCTTCAGCCTGCTGTTGCAGTTCATGAGACTGCTGCAGAAAAATAGCTTCGAGTTCCTCGCGTTTTTCAGCAATCTCAGCACGATCCGCCGCCGATTTCTGACGCACTTCTTCAGCCAGACGCTGACGCTCCGCTACCGTCTCTTCGCGCAGTCGTCGCTCCCGTTCATTCAGCTCAGCCAGACTGTTTTCTTCCTGTTGTCTGACCCGATTGCGTTCGGTCTGAACAATCTCACGCTCCTGAGCCAGCTTCATCCGCTCTTCATCCAGCTCCGCCCGGACGGACTGCTTGAGCACAACCCGCTCTTCCGCCAGTTGCCGCTGCGCAGCACGGAGCTCTCCCTGCTGACGCTGCAGCAGTTCTTCCTGCTGACGGAAACGGATCTCACGGTGCTCCAGGTCGGCAACTGACTGACGCTGCTCTGCACGTGCATTTGCAACCTCAGCTGCAAACTCTGCCGCACGTTCCTCAAAGTCACGGCGCTCAATATCCAGCTGGCGACGGACTGACTGGAGTTGCGTTCGCTTCTCATTGAGTTCGTGGAATTGCTTCTGCAGGGTTTCTGCGGCAACCGAGGCCTGCAGCAGGACCTGCAGAGCATCGACTTCCACTGAATTGCCTGCTGACTCTGCCGATGAATTCCCCGCTGATCCTGCCAAACCGGAATTTGCAGCCCGATCACTCACCCGAACAGGAACCTGGGACTCGGAATTGCCAACAACAGCCTCCGCTGCAGCTGGAGCAGACTGCGGCACAGCACCTGGGCCCGCAGCGCTGAGGAACACACCCGCTACCGAC
>JALRDR010000761.1 GCA_023262145.1 Planctomycetaceae bacterium
GAAGCTGTGCAGCGATACGGCTGGATCAACCGAGTGCTGCAGCAGGCAATTCGCACGACTGAAGATTCTCCCCATCAGCTCACACAGCGGCTGGATGCAGTGCTCCTGCATCGATTTGCAGGGCTGGCGATTTTTCTGGCAATTTTCCTGCTGATCTTCTCCACGATCTACTGGTTCTCAGCCCCGCTCAGCGACGGTGTAGAGACGATTCTCGGAATAGTCTCAGATGCCATCCTGTCACGAATGGCCCCCGGCTCCTTTCGCAGCCTGCTGGTTGACGGAGTTGTCGCGGGGACCGGAGCATTCCTGGTCTTCCTGCCACAGATCTGCCTGCTCTTCTTCTTCATTGCCCTGCTTGAAGACTGCGGATACATGGCTCGTGCGGCATGGCTGGTTGACAGATTGATGTCGTTCGCCGGACTCAGCGGTCGGTCGTTCCTGCCCCTGATGTCGTCATTCGCCTGTGCAGTCCCCGGAATCATGGCGACTCGCACGATTGAAAATCGCCGCGAACGAATGGTCACGATTCTCATTGCACCGTTGATGAGCTGTTCGGCTCGACTGCCGGTGTACGTGCTCCTGATCGGTACATTTGTGCCCGACCAGAGCCTGCTTGCAGGGCTGCTGTCCCTGCGTGGACTGACACTGTTTCTGATTTCTTCGCTGGGCCTGCTGCTGGCAATTCCATTCGCTCTGCTGCTCAGACGAACAGTTTTCCGGGGAGAAAGTTCCAGTTTTCTGCTTGAACTTCCGGACTATCGTCTGCCCCGCATGCGAGTCGTGGTGCAGAGAATCATGGAAAGTGCCTGGGACTTCGTCTCCAATGCCGGAACTCTCATCTTTGCTGCCTCAATTCTGATCTGGGCAGCCGGATCATTCCCGGGTGATCGTTCCGAACGCGACCAGCTGCTCGCGAAATATGAACAACTGGAAGCAGCCGGCGACACTGATTCAGCTGAACATGAGCAAACCGCACAGCGACTGAATGAACTCAATGCGGAACTGCTTCACGGAAGCCTGCTGGGGCAGGCAGGTGTACTGACGGAACCGTTGTTTCGTCCGCTCGGCTGGGACTGGAAAATCAGTGTCGGAGTACTGTCTTCATTTCCGGCCCGCGAAGTCATCATTGCCACACTGGGGACTATTTACAGTCTCGGATCGGACGTTGACGAAACAGACGACGGTCTGCGGTCCGCAATGCAGGCTTCCGTCCATGCCGACGGCAGCCCTGTCTTTCGACTGCCTGCTGTCCTGTCACTGCTTGTGTTCTTCGCTCTCTGTGCGCAGTGTGTCTCAACACTGGTGGTCATCAGACGGGAAACAGCCTCGTGGACCTGGCCCATCTTCAGTTTCACGTCCATGACAGTGCTGGCATGGGTCGCCGCTTTCCTCACCTACCGCATCAGCAGCCTGCTGCTTTGAGCGGTCTGGTGGTACCCCGCTGACAGCAACCTGCCGCCACACTTTCCGGCGGATCCTGCAGAGATTTCCCACACCGCACACTGGCAACCTGCGAATTCTGGGTAACATCTTGGGGTTTGGGAACTCGCGAACTTCATTTTTCTGCCCGCAGGCAGCATGCATTCCGTGGAACTCCTTTCACGCTGGTCGAAATCTTAAGGGTCGGCTGAAATGGAATGACCGTCTGTTACAGTAAGTTGCGTGAATCTATGACCAAAGGATCCAGTGCCAAAAGCGAACTACGAGTCAGGCAGAAGCTTGGCAAATATCGCATCGAACGCAAACTGGGCTCCGGAGGCTTTGCCTGTGTCTACCAGGCGATGGATACAATCCAGGGCATCCGTGTCGCCCTGAAGATCCCCTATGCTCAGTACGTAACAGACACCGTGCTGAGTGATTTCCGGAAGGAAATTCGCACCACAGCGGGCCTGGATCATCCCAATATCCTGATGATCAAGGATGCCAGCATTATCGATGATCGTCTGGTTGTCGTCCTGCCACTTGGACTGGAAACACTGCAGGAACGAATGATGCGTCGCTTCTGCCTTGAAACGTCCATCCAGATTGCGGAGCAGGTGCTGGAAGCAACAGCAACAGCCCACTCACAGAATGTGATCCACTGCGACATCAAGCCTGAGAATGTGATCCTGTTTCCGGGCAATCACGTCCGCCTCGCTGACTTTGGCATCGCCAAGGTCTCCCAGAGAACGATTCAGGGCGGTGGCACCGGAACCGTAGGCTACATGGCACCCGAACAGGCGATGGGGCGCCCCTCCTTTCGCTCCGACGTCTTCTCGCTCGGACTGATCATCTGGCGACTGACTTCCGGCTGCTGGCCGGAGTGGCCATTTGAATGGCCTTTCGCCGGTCATCAACGACTCCGCGGGCGACTTCACCCGGACTTCATCCAGTTCATGCGACGGGCTATCTATCTGAACCCGCGACACCGCTATCGCGATGCTCAGCAGATGCTTTCTGCATTTCAGCGTCTGAAGAGCCGTACTCTGCGATTTGCCGAGCAGCGCAGAGCTCGGCAACGTGCTCGCACCAACAGCGGACGACGACGCAGCGCGTGAACTGTAATTGCCATTCCAGTACTTCGTCAGCAGACCAGGCATGCTGGACGGCTCTGCTTACTGCCGTCGAAAGCTGTACAGTGCATCCCAGCTTCGCAGCAGCAACTGGTCTTCGACGGCTACCGGTGATGCATCAAAGCGACCCGTCAGCCGGTTCGTCTCCACAACCCTGAACGGGGCCTGATCCTCAATCACAACCACCGTCCCGTCGCGACTGCAGATGTAGACATGCCCGTCAGCGACGAGCGGTGAAGCGTAACAGTCATCGATTCCATCCAGCCGGATCCGCTCGGCCAACGGCTGCCCCGTCTCCGCATTCAGTACCGTCAGAATTCCGTTTCTGCCAGCCGTGAAGTACAGGCGTGTGTCGGAAAGCGCAGGCGACGGAACGTATGGAGTCCCGCGCGAATGAATCCAGCGAATCTGCTCACTCCCGGTGATATTTCCACGACTCTCCAGGGGAATCCCGATCGCTGCAGCACCGCGATAACCGCTCATGCAGATCACCAGATCGCGAAAGCGAACTGGTGAAGGAATAGCATTGGTTGTCTGGCCGCCGCATTCCCAGACTACTTCTCCCGTCGCGGTGTCATATGCTCGCGCCAGCCCGCTTCCATTGACGATGGCCACTGTCCGCTCCCCGATCTGAGTCACCAGCGGAGTATTCCAGGAGGTCAGTTCACCAGCACGTTCCTGCCGCCACACTGGCTGCCCGTCGAACGTGCTCAGAGCAGTGATGAAGGATCCTTCCTCTGCATCCCAGTTGACGATGAGCCGTTCTCCCGCCAGCGCCGGAGTCACCGACTCTCCCCAGCCGAATCGTGTCCGCATGTCGCCCGGATCAGTCTGCCACAATAGTTCCCCATCAAGTGTCAGACAGAAAATCCCGCGCGAACCAAATGAGACATAAAGTCGCCTGCCGTCCGTCACCGGCGAGGCAGCGGCATAAGTGTGAGTCGGATGCAGGCCTTCATGAGGCACCTGCTCCGTGAGCACCTTCTCCCAGATCACGCCGCCGCTGTTGCGGTCAACCGCTGTCGCGATGAACCGAAAGTAACTGGACGGTGGCTGCGTTTTTGCATCCGGGTGAGGTACAGGAGGCTGCTCCGCCGGACGCGCAGTCTGTTGAGCTGAGACAAGGAAGATCCGATCATCCCAGACAATCGGAGTTGCCGAACCGCTGCCCGCCAACTCCAGCTTCCATGACCCGGGACAACCCTCTGACCAGCGCCGCGGTGGCTGAGCATTGGGCGCGGCACTGCCATTCAGAAATGGCCCCCGCCAGCTGGCCCACTGTGCTGGCTCCGACGCAGTAGCTCGGGAAGACCATAAACAAGGCAAACAGCACACGATCAGGAACGACGCCGCGATCGGACGAATGCGCAACAGCAAGGCAAAGACTCTGGCCACAATCACCTCAGGATCAGACATTACGGCAATTTACGAGAATCTGCGGAACACCAAGTCTATCGCGACAGATCCGCTTCTGCCAGAATCAGCAGAACGGGTGCAGACAGCCTTTTCTGGCATTTCCGGCTTCTCCTTTGGCAATTCCTGACTTCAATGCAGGATTACGAGGAGTTGCCCGGACGAATTCTTTCGGCCCTTATGGTCATGCATTTTCCAGCACCGCGTACCCACCAGACGATGGCCAGACCGACCACTTCCATGAATGTGACTTCACCAACAATCTCTGCGGATTCGTCGCCACAGGTTGTCGTCAGGGACCTCGTAAGAATCTTTGAAACCGACCACCAGCGGGTTGTCGCGGTCGATCACCTCTCAATTCAGGTCAGCGCCGGCGAAGTCTATGGGCTGCTGGGGCCGAATGGCGCCGGCAAGACAACGACACTCCGCATCATGCTGGGACTGCAGTCTCCGGATGCAGGTCGTGTTCGTATTGCCGGAATCGACGTCACTGAACAGCCGCTGGAAGTGAAGCGAAGGGTCTCACTCGTTTCCGCCTCCTCCGGTCTCTACCAGTGGCTCACTCCGCGAGAATTAATGTGGTACTTCGCAGATCTTTATGATATCCCGGACGAAGTTGCCGCCCACCGCATCGACTTCCTCGCTGACCTCTTTGAGATCCGCAGCTTTCTGGATCGCCGCTGTGCAGGAATGAGCACTGGTCAACAGCAGCGTGTGAATCTCGCCAGATCACTCATGCACGACCCTCCCGTGGTGCTGCTGGACGAACCAACTCGGGGCCTTGATATTGTCGGCAGCAGTCGCATCTTTGAATTCACCGGACTGCTGCGAGATCAGGGGAAAGCCGTGGTCTTCTGCACACATCGTCTGGATGAAGCAGAACGGCTCTGCACACGGTTTGGAGTAATGAATCACGGCAGATTACACCTTGAGGGAACTCTGGAAGAACTACGCAGCAAAACAGGACTCCGGCATCTGGCGGAGATGTTTCTGCAGCTGGTCAACACCCCGTCAGACTCTCCTCAACACGGCTCTGTTGCCCCGGACAGGAGGGCATTACCGTGATTACACAGGCTCCGCTACCTGATCAACTGCCTTCTGCAAAACGCTCCCGGGCCAGTCGGATTCTGAGGCTTGCCCGCAAGGAACTACGGGAATCGCTACGGGATCGCCGGACACTGGTTACTCTGATCTTTATGCCGATCCTCGTCTATCCACTCCTTGGCATCGTCATCCAGCGATTCAGCGTGTCGGGGTTCGATCCATCCGCACCCGCTGCAGTCGTGCTGCTGGATCAGCGGGTTTCACAGTCAGACGCAGAATTACTGCTGGCAGAGATTCCTGCAGAAACTCAGTCACCTGAACAGCCTGCTGAGGACTCTGCAATAGCGAGCAATAACCCGGCAGAACAGATCCTCAATGCCGATCCCCTGCAGCAGACGCTGCTCAGGCAGATTCGCCCGGATCGTCCGCAGATCCGAATTGACGAAACCCGGTTCCCCGCGGAACTGCTCAAGCAGATGATCCGTGATGGCTATGCCGACGCGGCAGTGATCGTGGAGCCGATCTCCTCACCAGCACTCGATTCACCCACATTTCGTGTCGTCACTCGAGAGGGCGACCGTATTGGCGACGCCATTGCGGATGAACTGACACAGCGAATCATGCTGAATCGTGACAGGGGACTTCGAAGTCTGCTCCGGCGGACACGCGTGGGTCCGGCCCCTGTGCTGTATGTGGAACAGTCCCGTATCCCTGCTGCCGGGCCCCCGGAATCTCCGCTGAGTGCATTCGTACCGTTGATGTTGTTGCTGATGACGATGACCGGGGCCGTTTACCCGTCGATTGATCTTACCGCCGGAGAACGTGAGCGCGGAACACTGGAAATGCTGCTGGCTGCTCCGGTGTCGCGGCGAGATCTGCTGCTGGCAAAATTCTTCACAGTTCTTGTCGTCGCCGTGCTGACTGCAATTGTGAACCTCATTGCCATGGTACTGACCCTGATTGCCTCCGGCTTTGATCAGGTTGTGTTCGGCGGGGGCGTCGCACTGCTGACGATCCTCCAGCTGCTGTTGCTGCTTGTGGTCTTTGCCGCGTTTTTCTCTGCAGTGCTGCTCTCAATCACCAGTCTGGCCCGCAGTTTTCGTGAAGCTCAGGCATGGCTCATCCCGCTGATGCTGATTTCACTCGCCCCCGGTGTGCTCAGCCTGCTGCCCGGAATTCGATTGACGATACCGCTGGCGATCACCCCGCTGATCAACATCGTGCTGCTTGCGAGAGACCTCTTGCAGGGAAGTGCAGAATTCCCTGTGTTTCTGCTGACGCTGTTCTCCACTGCAGTCTGGGCTGTCGCTGCAGTCAACATTGCCGCAGGTATTTTCGATCGGGATCTCCTGGCTACAGCCGGATCAGCCCGACGGTCGGCAGGGCTCACTGACAACAGTACTTCGCAGAATGCCCTGCCGGCGATCGTGATCTGGAAATGCCTGGCAGTACTGATTCCATGCTTTGCAGTGCTGCCGGGACTGCGAGGACGACTTGTGTCGCCTGAGAATATCTCCGGTCAACTTCTGCTCTCTGCCGGAATCCTGATCCTGACGCTTGTTGTAATCCCCAGCTGGTTCGTGCACCGCAGCCGCACCAGGTGGAAGTCCGCTTTTGCTCTGAATCCCGCCCGGGGGGCAAGTCTGCTGGCCGGACTACTTCTGGGACTTGGAGCCTGGACCATTGTCTATGAAATCCTGATCTTCAATTCCGATCTGGAAGTCTGGCTGCAACTGCTGGAAGACTCTGAACTGCAGAATACCCTGGATCGACTTATCGCATCTGCGTCACTGCCTGTGAAGCTCTTGTGTCTGGCAGCCGTGCCGGCAATCTGCGAGGAGTTGTTTTTCCGCGGATTTCTGCTCAGCAGCCTTCGCAGTGCCTGGAATTCCCCAATGCGGGCACTGATTTTCACATCACTGCTCTTTGCAGCCGCACATGTGATTACAGACGCCTCCCTGACACTGGAGCGATTTCCCGGAACCCTGTTGCTGGGACTGTTGCTGGGTGTGGTTCGTATAGAATCCGGCAGCATCCTTCCCGGAATCATTCTGCACGCCACAAACAACGCACTTCTGCTCACTCTGTCGCAACTCGCTCCACTGCTCGAAAAAGTTGGAATCACCCTGCAGGATGAGGAGCAGTCACACCTGCCACCAACACTCCTTGCCATTGCCGTCCCGCTGGTAGTCACCGGCGGTGTCCTGCTTTTTGCCAGCAGGAAAAAGCTGCTCACGACGGATGAGCCAATTCATACCTGATGCTTTGCCGACAGTCTGGCGGCACTCCTCAGCTCAGGAATTCTGCTATTTCAGTCGCGTTTCACCCGACCTCGACCACTCTACGACGTGCGCGCAGCGCGCCGCAATTCACGGTTTAGAAACCGAATGTGGCACTTTTTTCCACAGTTTTGCCCCATTTCACGCGTTAGAAAGGCAAATCGCTCCGCTGGGTAATTCTCCCACCTGAATTCCCCGGCAGGGCAACCGTGTCAATTGACTCCCGGTATCCTGCAATCTCGGATGCAGTCCCGGGCGATTGGAAAGCGCGATCAATGCGAAATGCCACCGTAATCCGCCTTAGT
>JALRDR010000423.1 GCA_023262145.1 Planctomycetaceae bacterium
CTTTCTCAAGCAGGTCCGAGAAGACTTCTCCCCGCCATCCGTTGAGCATTCTGGCGTGCGCACGGTCTCCATTCCCACGGAGCGTTTTTACGACGTCCAGCAGATCCCGGTTCGTACCCACCAGCGCCTGAGCAAGCTCAAGTTCGGCACATCGATTGGCAACAGCCAGTGCCAGCAGTCGTGCTACTGTCTGTTCGTCAGAACCACTCTCTTCGGTTCGCGGAATGCGACGTGGCAGGTCGTCGTCCGCAATCGCGGTGGCTTCGGCAACAGCGTCAAGGATCTCCGGTATCAGCCGACGATAATCCGGACGGTTCAGGTCGCGTGTCGCCAATGCCTGCTGTTCAGTTTCAGGTCGGCGGCGGGCGAGATCCATGAGCAGATCGTCGCGCAGAATGCGGCGCGGTGATCTGTCGCGACTGCGAGCCGCAGAATCACGCCAGCGCGCCAGCGCCATTGCTGTTGCCAGCTCCCGTCGCGAAAGCCGCGGCAGTCCGGAGAGTCGCACCCACGGTTCCTGCTCTTCATCCGCAGCGACGTCACTGCACATGCGACCGAATTCTGCCTCAGCCCAGGTGAGTCGTCCCTGCTGCTCCAGCCATGCGCGCTGCCGACTCCAGACCTCCGGTATGAAGGAAACGTCGTCCAGAGCATAACGTAACTGGTCCTCACTCAACGGACGACGCAGCCAGTTCGAACGCGTCTGATGGCTGGAAACCTGTGTTCCCAGGACGCGCTCTACAATCGCTCCGTAGGCAAGCGGAAAACTGCGACCTCGCAGCCCCTCGGCAATCTGAATGTCCACGATCCGACGGGGAATGCACTGCCCCTGCTGAATACAGAAGCGAACTTCCGCCTGTCCACCATGAACAATCACGGTGGTACTGTCGTCCGCCATTACGTCCCACCACGGACGCAGTGACTGCACTGCCAGCGGGTCGACAGCCACAACACGCTCAGATGTTGCAAACTGCAATAATCCAAGTTCTGCTCGGTAACCAGCGTCAGAAACAAATTCAGTGTCAAAAGCTACCAGACCACTGGAGCGAATGTGGTCACACAACTCCTGTAAATCATCCTGACTTTCAATTAGCATCATTGCCTGGCAAGCCCACATTCGTGGCTGAAACTTGTCGCTGAAGAAACAGAAGAGCGGGTGTGGGAAGTCAGCTGATGAAACAAATCATCCGGACCGGACCCAGGTTGAGTCCAACCTGTCGTATTAAGAGAACCCCATCTGAGTGTATCGGCGTTGATAAACTTCAGGAATTGAACTTCCCGCCGCCCGGTTCAGGTTCCTACGGAAAACCTGCAGCGGATCTTGTTGGTGTTTCCCTTTCGGGCATTTTGCTCATGGATATTCAAAAGATCCTTCTCATGGCCCAGGCCGGCTTCCGCAGTATGCAGGGACGCCCGCTTCACGACAGACTTGCCCTCTCCAGACGGATCCTGGCGCTCTGTGCCCTGCTTAACAACGCATTCTGGATGCCCACGTGGGCCGATGAGCCGTCTGGCAGTGAACAGTTCTTCCTGGAACAGGTGCAACCCGTGCTGCGGGAGCACTGTCTGCGTTGTCATTCCCATGCCGCTGGCACCATGGAGGGAGATCTTGCTCTGGACTGGCGGAGCGGTTGGGAACAAGGGGGCTCTCGAGGCCCCGCCATCATTCCCGGTAACCCCGACGACAGCCTGCTCATTCAGGCCGTTCGGCACACCCACCCTGAACTCCGAATGCCGGATCGCCAAATCTCCGCAGCACAGCTTGCTGTCCTCGAACAATGGGTTCGGGACGGTGCGGTCGATCCTCGCACAATCCTTCCGGAATCCCTGGTACCCGATGCAGAATGGTGGTCATTGCTGCCACTGCAGCGTCCACCGCTGCCGGACACCACTGAGCCATCTGAGAACTCACCCAATCCAATCGACCTGTTCATCGACGAAAAACTTCGGGAGCAGGAACTTACTGCCAGTCCTCCGGCTGATCGCCGTACACTCATTCGTCGACTGAGTGTTGCTCTGCTGGGGATTCTGCCCACACCGGAAGAGACGCAGGCGTTCGTTGACGATCCGAATCCGGATGCCTTTGAGCAGCTGACCGAACGTATGCTTGAGTCACCGCTGTACGGCGAACGCTGGGCCAGACACTGGATGGATACCATTCATTTTGCCGACAGTCATGGTTTTGAACACGACGTGTTTCGACCGCACGCGTGGCGTTTTCGTGATTACCTGATTCGCAGCCTGAACGCAGACCTGCCATGGCAGGATCAGATCCGCGCTCAACTTGCCGCTGATGTTTTCTTTCCCGATTCCGTTGAACTCTACCCCGCAATCGGATTCCTCGGCGCTGGCACGTACGAC
>JALRDR010000517.1 GCA_023262145.1 Planctomycetaceae bacterium
GCTTCAGCGTTTCCGTCGATCCATGCAGAGAAGTTGCTGTGTCGTGCCGCCGCCGTTGCTGATCCCGTGCAGCGGGCAGCCCTGCTGGCTCAAAGTGATGATTATTTTCATCAGTGGCGTCGAAAGGGAATTCTGCAACAGGAGCATGACTCTGCTTATTACGTGGTGCAGAGTTGCGTGGAAACGGAGCTGGATTCAGCCGAGGTCTGGTCAGTGATCGGCGTGACAGATCTCCGTGCTGAGTACGATCAGATGATCTGCCCGCAGCAGCAGGCGGTGACCTGCGCAGAACAGCAGGAGTTTGCACTGCAACGGCGGATTCGATGCGAAATGGATCATCAACCGATCCGCATTTTGCTCAGCGACCCCGATGCCGGCGAAGTTGAGCAGTCGCTGCGGGACGTGCTGCAGGAATCCGTCCGAGATTTGACTCCGGTGATTTGTGCGCAGCCGGGGGGGCGTACCACGAAAATCTGGAGCGTTGTGGAAGCCGCTTCAACGGCTCAGATTCGCCAGCGAATCGCCTCAGGGGACGCAGTGCTCACAGAGGGGCTGGCACGATATCACGCGGCCCGGCGGCACCTTGCGGGCGCGGACGAAGGGGCAGAAGTGCCGGTGGCTGCCGGCAATCTGCTGTGCTGCGTGACGGCGGCAGATGAGGTTTCTCTGCAACTGGTCCCACGCATTTTTTCCCTGCGGAATCTGCAGGTCTCTCCGGCAGATGTCTGTGAGCGTGCCGATGGCATCTCCGGGGTAACATGTTCAGACGGAGGCACCGGTGTGAGTGCAGTGCAGGAGGTGCTGGAGTTGGCTCGGTTGAGCCGTTCAGGCCCATCTGCCGTTCTGGTACTGGAGAATGGCCGGACTTTGTTGCTGGAAGCTGGCTCAGACTGCAGGTCGCTGCAGGAGTTTCAGTTGCTGATTCGTGATCAGTTGCTCGAGTGTCAGGGGAAGGATTTTCGGGAGGCATCCGGCAGGACCATTGCCGATCTGTCTGCTGCTGATGCAGGTGAGGCATTTGTCATTCAGGTTGTTCCACTTTCACTCTCGCCGTCGCGTCTGGCCGCTGTCGTTCAGGGCGCCACGGAACGAGATCTGATTGCGGCGCCTGAGATCCCTTCCGGGCTGGTTTATCATTCTCTGCATGAGGGAACCTGAGCAGTCCGCTGGAGGAGTCCGGCACATTCTGCTCACTGCGGATCATCCGAGTAGTCCCGCAGCCGTTGAATAAACTCATCTGAAAGTCCGGCAGCTGAGCGAGCGTCCTGTTGAAAGAGAGTGCCACGGGCCCGGGAAGGTTGAAGCGGCCAGTGCAGTGCGTCTGTCCATGCTTCCCAGTCAGTCTGCTCCGGCTTCTTCCAGTGCCGCAGCCATTTCATTCCGAATTGCACGTGGCGGATTTCATCAGTGTGAATTGTTCGCATCACGGCAGCACTGCGAGTGTCCCGGGCCTTCAGAAACGCCTGTTCAAACTCCACACTGTGATCGAGATTTGCACCCTCAAAGACGAGTGGCAGTCCGGCGACATATTCCAGCTCTGTGCGGAACGACTGAGCTTTCTGCCAGATCCACGAATTGACCGGGAGGTCACCGAACATCACGCCAAGATCGCGGCAACGACTCATGTGCATCCGCGTGTGCCGCTGTTCATCGATCATGATCTCTGCCAGCCCGAAGCGAAAAGCGATCGGTGCGTCGGGAAAGGCAAGGAGCACCATGGCCATGACTTCGAGGGCCTGGAGCTCATGATTGGCCATGATGTGATGTGCGACCGCACGGCGTTCGGGATCATGCAGAGCATCTCCGTGAGGCATGGTCGGGGCTGTACGCTGGCGGGCAAACTGCAGTGTCGCGGGCCGCCCGGGCGCATCGATGCGAGTTGCCGCACCGGGCTGGTGATCGCTGAACGGAAGTTCGGGCGCAGTCAGCTTGGAATCCAGCGAATCGGAGAGCAGAGTGCGTTCTGCGAATTGTCGCAATTCCATCCCGTGCGCCTTAAGGCCTGGCCGGAGTCGTTCGGTTCAGGGCTGCAACAGCCAGGCGAACAGCCCACGAGCCAGATGCATGCGGTTTTCTGCCTGCTGGAAGACAACGCTGGCCGGACCATCCATCACACCATCTGTTACCTCCAGCCCACGCTTGGCCGGCAGGTCGTGCATGAAGAGAACGTCTGCAGGAGCAGACGCCATCAGCGCCTCATTGACCTGAAAGCCAGCAAACGCCTGTTTTCTTCGGTCGGCGTCGTCTTCCTGCCCCATGCTGGCCCAGACATCCGTATAGACCAAGCTGGCATCTGACACTGCAGCGTGCGGATCGCTGCTGATGGCAACCTGGTGCTGAGGAAACTGCTGCTGAAGCAGGTCCTGGAAACTCTGAGAAAATTCAAAGCCCTCAGGAGCAGCAAGGGTCATTTTCATACCGGTCATTGCTGACGCCAGAGCCAGTGACATCGACACGTTATTACCGTCGCCGACAAAGACCAGGTGCTGGTCCTGAAGATTTCCGCGAAGTTCCTGAATCGTCAGCAGGTCGGTGAGGGCCTGGCATGGATGTCGGCTGTCGGAAAGGCCATTGATG
>JALRDR010000563.1 GCA_023262145.1 Planctomycetaceae bacterium
CACCGGCCAGCATACAGGTGGTCAGCGGCTGATCGGAGTCAACTTTTGGCAGCACTCCGCAGGGCCGACCCGTAGGATCGAATACCTGTACTCCAACATCACTGGTGACGTAGAAACGCCCGAGTGCATCCACCGCCATACCATCTCCACGTGAAGCCGAACGGTACGGCGGCGGCTCTCGCATGGAGAATTCACCTGCGGGATCAATCGGCAGTCGCATGGGCATGGATGGCATGGCAGCATCCAGCGTGCCGTCACCATTTACTCGGAATGTCCAGGTGGAGTCACCGCCGTAGTCAGACACTGCCAATGTGCCCTGATCGTTGGACAGAGCAATTCCGTTGGGGCGGGAAATTCCCTCATGAGCGACGCTCAGTTCTCCACTGGCCAGATGCACTCGCATTACCTGAGATGTGGGAGTCTGAGTGAAATACAGGTTGCCGCTTTTTGTGACAGCAAGATCATTGGGACGAACATTCTCCGCGACCACCCGAACTTCTCCGCTCTCCGGATGCAGTGAAATCACGCGTTGTTGAGATCCCTGGCAGGCATACAGCAGTCCGTCCGGGCCAAACTCCAGACCACTTACTGACTGTTCTGCGATGGTTTTCTGCGTACCGTCTGCTGCATTGATCCGGACAACTGCAGGGGCTCTCATGTCGCAGTAGTACAGGTTGCCTGCTGCATCCGCACACAACGCATCGGCAAATCCAAGGTCGTCCGCCACCAGTTCCCAGCCCTGCCCCGGGACAAGCAGGTTCAGCAGCGTCATATCCCCGCCAAGGTCACCACTGGTATCGAGCACAGGAGTATGTGATTCGTTTCGCCAGAGCCATTTCATGGCATCAGGAAACCGCGATCCGCCGTAGTCGGCGTTGTGTGCGTAACCCTCGGCCCAGTCGAAACGCACGTCATAACCCATGTACTGCAGTGCCGATGCCATGAGCTGATTGGAAAGCGGCCAGCTGCCAAAGGGATTGTCGATATCGCCGCTGGTATCTGCCATGTAAATTCGGATGGGCTTTGGCTCTGTCTTCCGCACCAGAGATGGATAGACATTCCCGCCGCGAAGATTCGTGAAACTGCCGACACTGGAATAAACGCGTCCGAATCGCTCAGGGTGTTCCCAGGCGACTGTAAATGCACAGATTGCGCCGGAACTGGATCCGCCAATGGCCCACATTGAGGGGTCATCAGCAAGCGTGTACTTCTGCTGCACTTCAGGAATGATCTCCTCCGTCAGAAAGCGGAAGTAACGATCTCCCAGACTGTCGTATTCATAACTGCGATTGGAGGAGCGATTCTGCTGCCTGGGGCGATCAATGTGATGACCCGGATCCAGAAAGACGGCAATCGTCGTGGGCATGTCGCCACGAGCAATCAGATTGTCGAAGACAGTCGGGATCCTCCAGCGACCGCCCTGATCACGCATCCGCTCGCCATCCTGAAAGATCATCAGGGCTGCAGGAACATCAGGTTTGTACTGCGCGGGAACATAGACCGACCATTTGCGCGTGGTGCCAGGGAAGATCTGCGATTCCCACGGACTCATTTCTGTCACGGTGCCCTGAGGAATGTCGTCCCTCGCAATGGCATCCGGGTGAGGCTGCCAGTCCGGGTGTGACTCCGTGGAGGGAATGACTGTTGATTCCGGATTCTCCGACCACAGCCATTCCAGTGCTGCCGGAAGTTCTTCACCACCCCAGCGACCACTGTGTCCGCCATCTGTCATCACCAGACGATAGGGGTAGCCTGCAAACTGCAGTGCGGCGGCAAGGTCCCGGTTCCCAAGGGGCCAGTTGCCGTGCAGATTGTTCAGGTCGTCCTTACCTTCCTGCAGATAGACACGCAGTGGTTTCGGCTCAGACTGTGTCAGCCGCACCATCCCCGGAAGCGCCCAGCCTCCGCGAATATTGGTGTAACTGCCGATGTGGCTGAGCACTTTGCCAAACTGCTCCGGCCGCTCCCAGGCCGCATTGAAGGCACAGATGGCGCCGGAGGATATGCCGCATAATGCGCGATGCTGCGGATCTGCTGAGATATTCAGATCAGCTGTAACTGCAGGAAGGAACTCCTCAGTCAGGAATCGTACATAACGATCGCCCAGGGAATCATACTCAAAGGAGCGGTTGCTGCGGCCGGCGGCGCCGTCTGCAGTGGCTGGGATGGTGCCGGGATTCACGAAGACCGCGACGGTCACCGGCATCGCTCCCCGATGTATCAGATTGTCAAATACCGTGGGGACTCGAAACGCTCCGTTGGCACCCGCGTAGCCGCTGCCGTCCATGAACACCATCAACGCTGCCGGTTTATCGGCGGAATACTGAGCAGGGACGTACACGCTCCAGTTGCGAGTGGTTCCCGGGTAGATCGTGCTCGCGGAAAAGGTGCCACTCGTCAGCGTTCCTGCAGGGACATCCGGATGGACGACGCGATCCGGGTTTTCATCCGCGGTACAGATCACCGGGGCCAGAATCACAGCAAGCAGCAGCACGGGAAATGTGTTTCGCAAGGACATGGGCGACTCTCAGTCAAAGTGACGTAGGAAACCTGCAGCCGCATATTCTGGCAGGGGGCGTAACGGAATGCACGCCGGTGGCCATAAACACAGGACAGGCCTGTTCAGGGATTACTGTCCAGAGATTCAGTAGAAGGCAGCTGCAATTGTTCAGAATTCTGCAGACCGGCGATCCAGAAACTGTTGTCGTGTGGATGCAGCAGCAGAACAGTTGGACGCTGTACACGACAGGTCAGAACCTGCAGAACGTTCATTCTGAGCGGATCAAGGATCACAATCCTGCCATCATCACAGGCTGCGAGCAAACGCTTTCCATCAGGTGTCCAATGCAGAACTCGGGGAGTACTGTCCAGTCGTACGAACCGAACCAGCCGTCCGGTGAGCGGATACCACATACGCACTGTCTGATCTTCTGACGCTGAAGCCAGTCTGGGCTGAATTGCTGACTGTGTGGGATGCAGGGCAAGGTCGGTGACTGGTCCCGTATGGTTGTCAAGCACGCGCTGAGTTGCAGCGTCGTTCAGGCTCCACAGGCGTATTGAGTGATCAAGTCCGGCAGTGGCGATGACTGATTCTGTGAGTGGTTGCAGGGCTGTGACACTGCGTGAGTGTTCGTGGTACTTCACACGAGTCTGAGCATCATTCAGGTTCAGCACACTGCAGGTCCCATCAAACGACGCAGCCAGTAATTCAGCGCCCGAAGTCCAGATCGTGCGCCAGATTACATCTTCCGAGACCCGAAACTGCGTCTGCTGTTTCAGTTCCGGCCAGGAATGAATGGTGACCAGTCCCATCTCTGCAGGAGCCCCTCCGGCAACGGCGATCCGTTGATGATCCGGAGCAAACACAATCTGATGAACGTTGTCAGCCGTAAGGTCCTGCCGCTGAATCAGGTCAAGTGATGGCCAGGCATAAATACGGAGCCCATTCTGTCCGCCGCAGAGCAGTTGAGTGGCGTCGGGAGAGAAACAGGCTGCAGTGACCCCTGCTGGTGGTTCCGCTGCAGTTGTCCGGAGAGTCAGAAGACCAATCAGAATCAGCAGTCGATACATCAGATCACTCGCCTGCCAGGCCGGTAAGCTGAGCAACTTGCCGACCATTTCGATTGACCTGAATAGGCCGCCCGTCGGCGGTCTGCATTTCTGTACGAGGGTCAATTCCAAGCAGACTGTAGACGGAGCAGACGAGGTCGGCAGGCGAGACGGGTGTGTCTGCCGGACTTTCACCAATTCGGTCGCTGGCACCGACGACCTGCCCCGCCGGAACGCCACCACCAGCAAGGACGGCACTGAACACTCGCGGCCAGTGATCCCGGCCGCCGCGAGTGTTGATTCTTGGCGTACGTCCGAATTCGCCCATGGCAATCACCAGCGTCTCGTTCAGCAGGCCGCGGTCACCAAGATCTGAGATGAGAGCTGCGAATGCCTGGTCGAACAGCGGAATCAGCCCCACTCCCGGATTTGCTCCGGTGAAGCCGTCACGCAGTCGCAGTGTCAGGTCTTCATGTGTGTCCCACCCGCGACTGTTGACGGTTACGAAGGGAACTCCGCGTTCGACGAGTCGTCTGGCAAGCAGACAGCTTTGACCGAAGGTTCGCCCCCCGTAACGCTGCCGCGTGCGAGTGTCTTCCTGCTGCAGATCAAATGCTTCGCGTGCGTCTGCAGCTTCGATAAGTGTCATGGCCTGATCGAGTGCAGGGTCGCGTGGCTGTGCTGTGACGTGCTGGTCGAGGTGACGCAGAAAGCTGCTGCGACGTTGCAGTCGTTCCAGATTGACTTCGGGAAAAAACTCCAGATCACGGATTCGAAAATCCGGCTTTGCCGGATCACCACCCGTTTCAAAGGCCTGTACTGATTCACTCAGGAAACCGGCGTTCATGGAGCCGGCATTCGGGATTGCAATCCAGTCCGGCAGCGCTGAGCCGGAAGGGCGCAGGAATGCTGAAACTGCAGCCATCCCGGGATAACTGATCACAGGTGAAGGCTGGTAGCCAGTCTGCAGATATGTGTTCGCCAGACCGTGCTCTCCGAGTGGCGATGTGAGTGAACGAAGGATTGTCAGTTGACTGGCAATCTGTGCCGTCTGCGGCATGAGTTCGCTCAGAGCGAGCCCGGGAATAGCCGTAGCAATGGCATCAAATGGCCCTCTTACTTCAACCGGGGCCTCGGGTTTTGGATCGAGCATTTCCAGATGGCTGGGGCCGCCATCCAGCCAGAGCAGAATGCATGAACGGGCCTGAGGAGTGCGATTTGAATCGCCAGCGCTTGCGCGGCAGCGCAGGAATTGCGGAAGTGTCAGCCCGAAAGTCGCGAGGGTGCCGAGCTGAAGAGCTTGCCGACGGCTGCTGACGAGTGGATCAGCACTGATTGAAAACGTTGGCTTCCGCATTTCAGTGATTCTCCCGAAAACTGCGGCTGTTGAGCAGACTCCAGACGAAATCTTCCAGCAGATGTGTGCGCTGCTGCCGATCTTCAGAGTTCAATGTTTTGCTCCAGTATTCGAGTTCCTCGATTGTGGGCGATCTGCTGAATGCCAGCTGCACAAACTCCCTGACAATCTCTCGGGTTGCGTGACCTGCCTGAATCCTTTGCTGCAGTCGTCCGGTGGGTGACTGAATTCGTTCATTCAGGAGTCCGCTGTTCAGTCGGTGCAGTGCGATGGTCAGATTGTCAGTGGGAATTGCATCAGCCGGGCGGCAGGTTGCCGGATCCTGGCAGCGACCGATTGCATCCAGCGGCGGTGCGGGAGTCAGCGGATCGAGCACCTGCAGCGGGCTGGTGACTGCATGCTCTGAAAAGTCATAGCCCATTCCGGTCACGGTTGCCACTGCATTCAGAAACACTGCTGGTTCCAGTGGCCGCGCGGCGCGGGCAGCAAAGAACCGTTCGTCAGCTGCGGGTGTGCCGGGGGGCCCTTCTGAGCGACCATATGTGTCTGAAAGTGTAATCTGCCTTAACAGAGACTTCAGGCTGTAGCCGTTACCGGCAAAGTCTTCCGCCAGCCAGCGGAGCAGCTCCGGGTGAGTCGCCGGGTTGGTCTGGCTGAGGTTGTCGACGGGATCCACCAGTCCGCGACCAAAAAGTTGTGCCCAGACTCGATTGACGGAATTTCGGGCAAGCAGGTATTCCGGGGCCTGCAACAACCATTCGCTGACAGCGAGGCGATGATCAGCGTTTCCTTCCAGATAACGTTGGCCGGGAATACGCGGCATTGCAGGTTCGCCCGTGCGAACATTGGTCACATTTCCGCGTTGCGCGAGTTCCACAAATTGCTGACGCTGCAGTCGGGAGAACACTGCTGCAAGTCCGTGAAAGTCATCCTGAGTCCAGCGGTCCAGCGGATGGTCGTGACAGTTTGCACAGCCAATTCTGATGCCGGCAAATGCACTGCCGATGAGTTCTGCATGACTGCGCGCATCTGAGACCATACGCGAAAACCCAGCGGCACCATTCTTATGGGAGTCACCGGTGGCAGTGACGATCTGCTGCATGATCCAGTCGATGCCGCGATCTTCAACGATGGCTCGGTGCAGCCAGTCGGCTGATGTCTGCAGCGTGAGTCGATCATTGGGCAGCGAATGAAGATTCAGCACCCGGGACAATTGCAGCGTCCAGAAGTCGGCGAATGATTCCTCCTCCAGGAGCCGCTGCACGACGTTCTGCCGCATCGTGTGGTTGGGGGCGTTAAGGAAGGCCTGCTGTTCCTCAATGGTGGGCAGTCTTCCGGAAAGGTCGAGGGTTACTCGCCGCAGCCAGCGGTCCGGTGTCGCCGGAGGAAGTGGCTGCAGACCCATCTCACTCAGCACCGTGTTCACATGGCGATCAAGCGGAGAGACTGCGTCGTCGGTTGCTGGTGAGTTCTCCCTTGAAGCAAAAGGAGAACGCACAGTAAACGGGATGATCCGGTCAAGGTAACGCACCAGCACTGTATGCTGACCGGAACGCAGAACCCGTACCTGTCCTGGAGCAACGAGCTGCACTGCGGACGGATCCTGAGAAAGGACGGTGACTTTATGGGTGACCTCTTCGTTGCCTGCTGAGCGGGTGCGGACATGCACGCGGAAGGAAATGTCGGCGGGAAGTTGTCTGACTGTGGCGATTTCAGGGCTCACGGACAGTCTCTGCGTCACATATTCTGTGTCGCGGGGCGTCCCGGCACGAATCCAGTTCAGGAGCAGGTCTGCATCTTCGTTTCCCGGTGGAAATCGCTCATCTCCCCCGTGATTCAGATCACCCGTGGGCTTTCGGAAGAGCAGACTTCGCTCGGCAGAGACAGTGTTGATGCGTCGGCCATCGTGAGCCAGCACGAGCGCTGCGTAGTCAGCATCCGGGTTGGCTGCGAACAGCGACAGATGCAGGCCACCACGTCCCGCGGCGGCACCATGACAGGCTCCGGAGTTACAGCCGTGGCGAGTAAGCAGCGGCAGGATATCTGCCTCAAACTGTGGTGGTTCTGCCGCCACGAGGGGCAGGCAGAGCAGCAACCCGGCCAGACTGGTCATTGCTGAGATTCCTGGCTGGAGCGAGGTGTCCGTTGGGATCCTTCACGCGGGCCGGCGGCGGAATCCTTGTACTTGGTGGACCATTTCTTCAGGTACTCCTGAGCTTTGGGGGTGCCGTAGTTCTGCAGCTTGTCGGCATTGATGATTGTGTTGCTGATCCGATCGAGTTCCCTGCCAACTGCCGGGTTTCCTGCTGCCGCCTGCTCCACACGCTCTGCAGCGGCAATGACTTCCTCATCAGTTGCATCACG
>JALRDR010000585.1 GCA_023262145.1 Planctomycetaceae bacterium
GCAGGGTCAGATCGGCGTGATCAGGGATTTTGGGGTCAACGGTAATCGGGATCTCAGGAACGGTTCCCGCCAGCAGTTTCTCTCGAATCCAGCGTCCACGTCGAATGGGATCCGTCTGGAAATTGCCGGAATGTGCCACGAGCCATGCCGGATGAGTGAGAATTCCTCTGCGATTGCTGATCTGAAATGGTTGCTCAGTGGCATAGTCGAATCGGTTCTCCGCGTCGTACTCAGCATTCCGTCCGGGGGTGGCATCAAGGCTGTAGATCGGGGAGTGCCAGTAGTGATTTCCATGTGCCCACGGGAAGGTTGTAAACGGTGATCGTCCGTGCCCAAATGTGTTCTCAAAGTGAGTCATCAGTCGCACCAGACTGCTGTCGTGGCGTGCTTTACTGAGTCCTTCCACTCCACGACTGTCAACATATTTGCGAAGCAGGTCCTGATGAGACTCTGCGACTCCGGACGGATCTTCCTTCCAGTTGGTGTCTTTGAGCGCTTCGTAGACGGTTCGCCAGCCATGCACCTGCTCGGTACCGCGTTTGTTGTCCAGATCGTGATAAAGGTAATAACGATCCGTTGTCAGTAGTTTTCGAAATACGTCCTGATCCGCCTCAACAATGTCTGCCACCACGCGATCCGCTTCATTGACCAGATGTCCTGGTGTCTGGGTGCTGCCGCGGTCGGGGTTCACGTAGACTCCGCTGCTTCGCTTTGAGTCCTTGAATACGCGCATGGCCATTGGATAGCCGAAGAACTCCCGGAAGAAACGAATCAGTCGCGGGTGTGAGGTAACTCTTGATTTCATCGATTGACGCCCGCCGTTAATGCCCGGGTCAACCGATCCCCGGTAGTAATTGACGTCATTGAGCAATCGCTGAGTTTCGCGAGCGTAGTCCGCAGCAGTGACAAGGTTTCCGGAAGCGGCAGCAGCCAGCAGCTCAGCATCCGGGCGGCGATCACCGAGTGCATAGGAGATTGCCCACGCGGCCTCCGACGGGGCAAGCGGTCGACGTCCGGATGCATCGAAGTCTCCGCCGCCGATTTCCTGCCTGTAGAGAAACTCCGATTCCAGAATCACTGCAACCAGCATCTGACGCAGCCCGGCCATGTTTCCGCCGGCTGAGACTGCCGATCGCATCAGCTGGTGATATTGCTCCTGCTCGTGTGCCATTGGCGATCGCGCAAGTACGAGTGCGAACTGACGCTCCACAGCAGCGTTAATCTGTTCATCAGTGAGCGGAGTCTGCGACTGCAGGATTGCTGTAAACTCCAGCGGGGTCGTCGGAGGAGCCCAGCGGTCACGTTGATCCGGAAAAACACTGTCGGGCGTCTCTCCTGCTGCAAGTCTGAGCAATAGCCCTTCTAATCGTTAAAAAAAAGGTTAATTATTTGAAATTAGAATTACTTTATAACCCAGGTAATGTTCTTTGTGATTTTCTTAACATAAAAGATGATCATAA
>JALRDR010001166.1 GCA_023262145.1 Planctomycetaceae bacterium
GTCCCCATACCTATATAATCAATCCAAGAACTTGGTGGTTGACTAGAGGCTCTAGCAGCTTGTTTAACAGCTTCTGCGGTACTACGTATAGTATCTGGTAGCTTTTCAATAGCTGCTGCACTTATACCTATCTGCTGTAAGGATTTGACTATTTTATCACTACCACCTCCAGCAGCTAGAGCAACACCTGCTATGCCATTCTTTAAATCTTCCGCAGCCTGAGATATGTCTACAAAATAGTCTTTGACAGCGCCTAATATATCAATGTCAAATAAAGTACCAACTAATTGAGCTATGCCTATAACCATGAAAACACCGTTTAGTACTGTACCAAGAACACTAAAAGCTAAAGTAAGTCCATGATCTGCAGCAGGTGATCTTCGCTGGAGAATTTTACATGCGACTGCTGCAGTCGCCCCTTGCGTTCACAGAAGATGACATCCGGGCCATTGATAAGAATGTCACTGATGGAGGGGTCTCGCAGCAGTTGTTCCAGGGGTCCGAGCCCGAATGTTTCGTCCATCACCTCATTTACCAGCGAATCACGTTCAGCATTGCTGAGCAGCTGGTTGGACTGTCGCGAGATATCCTCCGCAGCCTTGCGAATTTCCTGCCGTAGTTCTTCGTCGCTGCGTGATCCGAGTCGGGAAAGATCGAGACTGCCGATCAGGCGATGATGCAGATCGCGTCGGACATGATCGGGCATCCGCCGAACTGTCGGCTGCTCCGGGTCATTTTCCGGAGCTGCGGCAGCTTGTGACGGAGCAGATTCTGACTCCACGTGTTCGAACGCAACGGGTCGTGGCGCGGTCTGCTGGCTGGCAAAGGCGGCCATCCGCGGGTCGGTCGGAAAAACGGGCGGTGGCCCGGAGACTGGGGAAGCAGTCATTCCAGATCCCCTTGTTTCAATTGGTTTGTGGTGGCATGCAGCGGCGAACTTCAATCGCGCCGTTCGATATCCGGGAATCAGGTGATGGGCAGTCAGACGCACCTGCAGCAGCAGGACGATTGAACTGCGGACACCTTATCCGCCGGGGAAACTTCTGCGGCCGCTCTCACGGGGGCCGGGAAGCGCATCTGCGACCTCGGCAGTGTCAGAACGACTGCGGATCAATGGCGATCAGCAACAGCGTGCCCAGTGCGATCATCACGCCGAACGGAAGCAGTTGCGAACGCCCTGCAGGACTGTTCAATGCAGCCCGGATCAGATCTTCAGGGGCTTCCTGATCATCCAGCTGGTGTCCTGCAGTCAGCTCAGCGGAATTGGATTTCGCTGAGTGCACAGCAGGAAGGGTTTCTGAAACGCCGCTGCGAAAGAATCGAAACAGAATTCCGCAGACGCCTCCGAGCAGTCCGGCGGCGATCAGAACATACATTGAGAACTCCCATCCCATCCAGGCACCGATTCCAGCCATCAGTTTGACATCACCGGCTCCCATCCCACCCTTCAGAAACATCAGCAGGGGGGGGAAGGCGGCCATTGTCAGACCAATCAGGGTCAATGCCAGACCCGACACTCCGCCAGCGGCAGTGTGCCAGATGATTCCCGAAAGAATCAGTGGGAACGTCAGCCGGTTGGGAAGTCGGAAGTGGCGGAAATCAATCACCGCCCCGGCCGTTACCGCAACCAGCACTATGAGGCCCGGAAGCCACTCCGTGATCTGCTCCAGGTTTCTCATCGATACCTCCACGGGGTCAGTGCCCCGCATACTTCAGAAAGCAGGAGGGGGTCCCGGACACCCCTGTTTTTCAGAACGTGAGTTCCGAAAAGGTGCCCGAGACATTTCCTCCGAGTACGCCTACTGCGGATACGGCAACAACAGCAATCAGGGCCACCATCAGCCCGTATTCAACCATCGTTGCACCTTCCTCTCGCACGGGTACCGAAAGCACCATGTGTCTGAGTTTGGTCATTCGCTCACTCCTCGATAGGCACGCTTTCACCCCAAACTGATGACAACTGAACGATTCAGTGAATCGAAACCGTTTCATCAAAAGGTCAGGGTTTCAAAGGTGGTCTTCACGTTTCCGCCCAGAGTCGTGACTCCGGCCACCGCAACAACAGCGATCAGGGCTACCATCAGCCCGTACTCAACCATGGTTGCTCCCTCTTCGCGACGCAGGACGTTACGCAGGATTGTGGTGAACTTTTTCATAGCGGTTTCTCCCCAAGACAAAACTGGTGTACCGGGCCGAACAACTTTTGTTCATGCATCCGGAGTCTTCATTGGCCGTTACCAAAAAGGCTTCTGAAGACAGGTGCTGTGAAGTCGAAAGTTGAGAACTTTCAGGCTTCGTTTTCATGCCTTGCTGCGTTTGTCAGCGGGCATGTGGGGAAAAGGTACGAAAGTCGATTTTGCCCGCCAGTTTTGTCGAGGATTTTTTCTGGAACAGATTTGACGGTTGCGCGAGCAGTGTCAGTTGAGAGTCTGGACGCAGTAATTTCAGGTGGTTGAATTCTCACTACAGGTTGCTGAAACCCAGTGAATTTACTGCCTTAATCTGCTCCAAAGAATCCTCGCCACGCGACGTCGAGCGTCTGATCAGAGATTTCCAGATCCGCGCCACGATAACGAGAAAGGTCACGCATTCGTTCAATCAGATCGCGCGGTTCGCTGCAACGACGCTCTCTTTCCTCAGATTCGTAGCGGTTCAGAACATTCTGCAGCACACTCTCGTCGACCGTGACGCCATATCTTGCGGCGTAATTTCGGAAGATGGTGGCGTACTGCTCCGGTGACGGAGATGTCAGGTTCAGTCGGTATCCCATACGACGCAGAAATGCCGGGTCTGTGACCTGCTTTGGATCCAGATTGGTGGCAAACATCAGCAGGTTACGAACGGGAACACAAATCTTCTGGCCGGTTTGCAGCTTCAGATAATCGATGTGGTACTCCATGGGAACGATCCAGCGATTGAGTAGTTCGTGGGCGTCCATACGTTGCCGCCCGAAGTCGTCAATCAGCAGTATTCCACCGTTTGATTTGAGCTGCACCGGGGCTTCGTAGAATTTAGCGGAAGGGCTCCACGCCAGGTCGAGGTCGTCCAGCTGCAGTTCTCCGCCCACCACAACCAGCGGAGGTTTGATCTGAATCCAGCGCTGATCAAAAGCACGTGATGCTTCCGGTGCAGTGGGGATTGTCTCGTGTACCTGATAATCGAAGATTCGCACAACCTGATGTTCCACAGCAAAGCAGGAGGGAATCCAGACGCTGCTGGTAAGTGCCTGCCGCAGACTCAGACAGATTGAAGTTTTGCCATTGCCGGCAGGACCATAGACGAACAGGCTGCGGTTGCCTGTGACGGCCAGCCCCGCCAGCATGCGGGCCTCTTCGGTGAGCGTCATTCCTCGCAGTGACTCGGAAATTGTTGACGGATCGACGGCAGGACGATTGGCCGCCTGATGCTCGACCCATGCGGTATAGGATTCGAGAGAAACGGGTGCCGGACCGACATACCCGGAGATCTGCATGGCGCGCTGGGCGTGTTCCCTGCCCCTTGCGGAAAGCGTGAAGCGAAATCCCAGCGGGCCGGAACTGCCCAGAATCTCGATCATGCTGTCAACACGCAGGTGCTCCACCATCTCCGCGACCAGAGTGACAGGAAGCCGCATCCGTTCACTGCACTCTTCGGTGGATGTGTGTGCTGACACCATAGCATTCTTGAGCAGCAGAGCTTCCAGGACCTGCTGGTCAATGCCGGTCTCGGCCAGAGTACGCGGGACTGCCGGGCCGAGCAGGCCTCCGAATTCGGTTGTCAGCATGGCGGGGTTCTGTTGGTTCATTGTTTCAGATCTCCGGATCGTTTCTGCAGGATGTCTACCCTGCAGATAATAATGCATCTGGCTGTGCGCAAAATGGGCCTGCGCATTTCAATTCAGCGTTTTGCGTGGAGGGCAAAAGCGTCGCTTCTTCCGACAGAGTCCTGTTTCCAGCCCGGGAATTCTCTGTTGGCGGGATGATTCTGACGGAGTGGCCTGTGTGGCGGACAGCTTTTTGCTGCAGCAGGTGAGAGGCCCGGAGCTGCGTACCTGTCTGCGGGCGTCCGGAAGGGGAAAACCAGGTGAACACACAGCGTTGCAGCCGCAGCAGGAGGGTGGCTTCGCTACAATTGCCCGCAGCGGTCCTGCGGCAGCCGGTGAAGGCTGCAGTTCGCGGCAGCGCCAGCGACTGTGCCGGACTATGACTTGTTGAACCGCCGTCGTCACCTTTTCCTGCAGGTACTTCCCGCTGGATCGCCCCCGTCGTCATGAGTAGTTCAGACCTGACAACAACAGCCGTACTTGGTGAAGGCGGTGCTGTATCACGACGACTGGCGGGTTACGAGCCGCGTGCTGAACAGTTGCAGATGGCGCAGGAGGTGGAGCGGGCAATCGCCGCCGGTCGCCATCTGATTGCAGAGGCGGGAACCGGTGTTGGCAAGAGCTTTGCCTATCTGGTACCGGCAATCCTGGCGTCTCAGAAGAACTCGCACCTGAAGGAAGATGAGGAGACCGGCAATCGACATCGCGTAATCGTGTCAACACACACCATCAGCCTGCAGGAACAGCTGATTTCTCATGACATCCCATTCCTGCAGTCGATTCTTCCGGTTGAGTTTTCTGCGGTGCTGGTCAAGGGACGCAGTAATTATCTGAGTCGTCGTCGACTGGCCCGCACAGTGCAGCGGTCGAATCAGAAGTCATTTTTTGAGAACGACGGGCAGCGACAGCTTGCGAAGATACAGCAATGGGCTCAGGACACGACCGACGGCACGCGTTCGGATCTGACTTTTTCTCCGGCGTCGGATGTCTGGGACGAAGTTCAGAGCGATCACGGGGACTGCCTGCGGAAAAACTGCCCGACACATGGGGAATGTTTTTACTACGCGGCGCGGCGTCGGATCTGGAATGCAGATCTGCTGATCGTCAACCATGCGCTGTTCTTCTCAGATCTTGCCCTGCGGCGAGAGGGAGCAAGCATTCTTCCGGACTATCAGACAGTGATTCTGGATGAGGCGCATACGATTGAATCTGTAGCAGCAGACCATCTGGGTCTTTCCATCAGCGAAGGCCAGATTGAGTATCTGTTGAATCGTCTTTACAACGATCAGTCAAATCGTGGGATTCTGATCACACATGAGTTGAAGCAGGCGCAGAAGCTGGTGCAGGAGATTCGCAGCTGCAGTCGAAGTTTCTTTGCCGAGCTCGAGTCGGTGCTGCCAGGCTGCAGTCGCGGCAATGGCCGCCTGACGTCTCGCCCACCGGTATCCACGGAACTGGCCGCGGCTCTGGATCGATTGCGTTGTGAGATTGAAGACCGGGCACAGAAGGTTCAGGGAGAAGCGAATCAGGTCGAGCTGAAGTCAGCTGCCGATCGCTGCCAGCTGTTAGCTCAGTCGTTGAATTCATGGCTCCGACAGACGCAGCAGGATTCCGTGTACTGGGTGGAAAAACAGGGGCAACGGCAGCAGCGGGTAAAGCTGGTGAGTGCTCCTGCCGCAGTCGGAAGTATTCTGCGTGACCAGTTGTTCAACCAGACTGCATCGGTGATTATGGCCAGTGCCACTCTGGCGACCGGAGCCAGTGATTTTGGATTCTTTCGCAGCCGTGTAGGGCTAACCGCCGGTGATGAGGTGCGGCTGGGAAGTCCGTTCGATTACCGTCGCCAGGCGAGACTGATTCTCTCAACGGGAATGCCTGACCCCGGCAGCAACCCGCGGGAATTTGAAGCGGCATGTTGTGAACGCATCCGGCGACATGTCCTGGCAACCTCCGGGCGAGCGTTTGTGCTGTTTACCAGCTATACCATGATGCGCGGCTGTGCAGAGCGGCTGATTGGCTGGCTGGCTTCCGAGAACATCAGTTTGTACTGCCAGGGACAGGGCCTGCCGCGTTCGGCGATGCTGGAACGATTTCGAAACGATGAACGTGCAGTTCTGTTTGGAGCCGACAGTTTCTGGCAGGGAGTGAATGTTCCCGGCGATGCTTTGCAGAATGTGATTATTCCAAGGCTGCCGTTCAGTGTTCCCGATCACCCACTGCTGGAAGCTCGACTGGAGAGAATACGGCAGCAGGGCGGAAACCCGTTTCGCGATTACCAGGTGCCGGAGGCTGTTATTCGTCTGAAACAGGGATTCGGGCGGCTGATTCGAAATCGTGAAGATACCGGTCGGGTGGTGATTCTGGATCCGCGTGTGCTCACGAAGTACTACGGACGACTGTTTCTGGCCAGTCTGCCCGATTGCCGGCGCGAAATCGACGACGGAAACGACATCAGTCCGCTGGAGGAGTACGACTGATTCGGTGAATGAACATGAATCAAAAAAAGAAACCCCGCAGCCTGCAGGCTGCGGGGTTCTCTGATTCAACGCGGTACTCTGGTCAATGCGGGGCAATCACCAGTTCTTTGGATTCAGGATCCAGTACCACTTGTCCTTTTCCTGGTTGAAATTGAGCTGCCAGTGACCGTCGTCCCATTCAAGGGAGACTTCACGCCAGCCCATCGGTACCTGTGGATAAGGATAGAATGGCCCAATGTACGGCCAGGCACTTGCACTGTACTGGGTCGGATAGCTGATGGCTGCCGAATTCGGGTACGGTGCGTAGGATGGCCAGGCGTGGCTGGGCAGGTTCGGTCGGTTGAACGCTCCCGGAGCGACTCCCATTGCAGCGGGGTTCATCCCGGGACCGGGCATCCCCGGGCCAGGCATGGAAACCTGCATTGGTCGCATCGGCATCTGCATCTGCATCTGCATCGGCTGAGGCATCTGCTGAGGCATCTGCTGAACAGGTGCTGCTGCGAGAGTCGACGCTGCAGGCTGCGAAATGGCCAGGCGGTTCAGGATATGGGTCACCTCGGGAATGCCTGAAGCAACCGCATGTGCAGATGCTTCAGCAGCCTGGCGGGCTGCCGGAGAGCTGATCTCGCCAGCCAGAGTTACTGTTCCATTCGAGAAGTGGATCTCAAGGCCCTGCTCCTGAATCAGACCCGGATTGTGCTGTGCCATTCCACGCACCAGCTGACTGGCAACTTCCTGAGCGGAAAGTTGTGGAGCCGCAGGCTGCTGTACGGGAGCGGGAGCCGGAACTACTGCCGGCTTCGGCGCTGGTGCTTGTTCTCTGGCCAGGCTGACCGGCTTGAACAAGTCGGCATCTGACTGAGCTGCTACCTGCGGAGCTGGAGTTGGAGCTGGAGCCGGTGCTGGTGCTGGTGCTGGTGCTGGCTTTGATTCAGCCAAGGCTGGCTTTGCTGCTGGCTGAGCAGGCTGAACAGCTGGAGTCGATTCCTCTTCCTGCTTTTCCGCTGCCTCAGCGGCAACAGCCTGCAGGACCTGCATCTTGCAGTCGACGCGATCGATTCCCGGCACCATGGCTGCTGCACGCTTTGCCGCAGAGAGGTGCGAAGGGCTGTTGACCTTACCTTCCAGAGTCACGATTCCGTCTTCGACTTCGATGACGATTCCCTCACCCTGAACCTTCGCCTGACGCAGAGAATCAGCCACTTGTTCCGCCATCTTCTGATTCCGCGCTTTTTCGGCGGAACCAGTGAACGGCAGCAATGGCTTGAATTTTCCGCCCAGGAATCCATCAGCGCTGGAGATGCCTGGACTGGCCGCCATCACCCCCAGCACGAGTAACCACTTACCGTACTTTCGCATGAAAGTTCTCCTCCGTGAGGTACCTTCCGATTCGGACCGCGCTCGTGCTGCTGGATAACCGTCCCGGTGGCTCAACGTTCAAATGTCGGACACTGACTGCTCCCGACGAACGCCAGCGTCGGCAGCTAAAAAGTTTCAGTCCGTGCCCGCCTGATAGCCCTCCCTCAGGAAGGCTGCGCGGCAGCGCAACAGAAAGACACACCGTTACTATCGGATCGATCATGCAGGCTGGATGAGTTTTTCTGACTTTTTGCATCATGCCAGAATTTCCTCAGATGGCTGTCACAGGATATGCGCTGCATGGCGCGGGTGCCGTTCGGCAGAATCCGTCCTGTTAACGACCAAAAACTCAGATCAGAGCGTTTTCAACGGGAACACTTCAAGAAACGGACGGCTGCGGGTTTTCCCGTGACCTGATGTGCCATGGGAGTCGTGATTGCGTTGATCTTGAGCAAAATTCCGGTTTTTCGGCGTTTTCCCTCGAACAAATGGCCTTTGCAGTAATCAGACGTCGCAGACGAGATGCGGAGCCTTGCGGGCGGAGGAGAAAGCGAATGGTGACTGTGATGCAGCGTTGGTACTACCAGTTATTCGATGAGGAATTTGGTCCAGTGACCGAGGATGTGCTTCGTGAACTGGTTTCAGAAGGCACGCTCTCTGGCTCCGACCTGGTTCGTCGAGGAGACTCGAACAAGTGGGAAGTGGCAGACACTGCGTTGCTGGACACCCAGGATATTGACGCAATGCTGTCTGAAGTTCCGGCGGCCAGCGGCCACGCTGCAGGGGACACTGATGAGCAGATTGCGCAGTCGCTCTCTGACATCAGTTTCGTCTTCGAAGATAACGCTGTGATGGCACGCGCGGAAGCGAAAAATGGTTCCTCAGGGGCCATAGCTGACGGTCCGATCAAACCGCCTCAGAGCGGTTCGCACAGTGGAAATGCATCACGTCGACCGACGTCTCGGAAGTCTCGCGCTCGCGATGCAGAAAAAGTGAACGCGATGATTGAGGAGTCGCTGTTTTCAGATGATGAGCCAACGTTGTCTGATGACGGGATGTTCACTCCCCATGCACCTTCGGTGGCACCGGCTCCTTATCGTCCAAAGTTTGAAACACGTACGTTTGCGCAGCCGGTCCCTCAGCCGGAACAGACGGTGGCGTCAGAACCAGCTGGGAGAAAATCAGCGCTGGTCGATGTTGTTCAGAGTGCACTGGATCAGTCTGAATCCAGGCAGCGACGCCGCAGTGGTGTCGGGACAGCACCCGATCGGATGAAGCTCGCCCTGCTCTGCGTACTGTTGCTGGTGTTCGGGGGCATCCAGTTTCGTGGTTCCATTGCCGGGTTCTTTCGCAACCCGATCGATCGCTATGCGACCCGAACTCAACTTGCAATAGCGGCTCTGGAAGCTGTTGATGCAGAACTGCAGTCTGTGACGTGGCGGTCGCAGGTCGATTCGATTTCCAGAGAGCTGGGTTTTTATAAGCAGTTGCTGGAGGCTCAGAACTCCTCGGATGAACAGAACAAAGCTGTCATTGCTGCAATCTCCAAGGTTCTGGCAACCTCGGAACTCAAACCGGAAGACGTTTCCCAGCAGAGAATGCTGCTGGATGAGGCAAGGAATCACCTGCAGGCATACTGGCGAGGCTGAAGACGCGTGATAGCGGACTTCGACGGCAACGTGAGCAAAGCTGGATGTCCGTATGCTGGCGTCTGACCACGTTTCGCTGATTCAAACTGATCGGCTTCAGCGGACTGCGCAGAGACGTCCTGTGGCTGAACTTTGATCTTGCGGAGCGACAATGCTGCTAGTCTGCTGCGGCCCTGAGTGGAGCTGCAGAAACACCTGGTACCCGTGGGTGGATCAGTCAGCGTAACACAGTTCGAAGCGGATGCCGAGATGGTGCAGTATCGTGCGTACGAGTCGGGCTGGTGGCGGACGCTCCTGGGAGATAGCGAAGTTACGACCAGACGTCAGCGTGCGGGGGCATCAGCAGCGGAGTCCTCGGGAATTCCAGCTGCGGCCGGGAGTCGTCGATTGTGTCCGTATTTTGCGAGAGAATGGTCGGCGGGTAGAAGTCTGCCCCGCAGCTGGTTCCTTTCGACTGCACCGCCAACCTGTCCGGCAGCAATGAAGCAAGGCGTGCGGCAGACGGACAGCAAGCGTCAGGAGACAATCAGCGTTCCGGCAGACGATCAGACCAGGTGAATTGATGCTTCGCGGTAATAGCCTGCGAAAACGCCGGGCTCCGTAGCTGCAGATCTTTTGATCCTGTCGGCAGGAGTAAGCTTCAGTGCAGAATAACCTGTTCCGCTGATTCGTTTCGAGGCTGGATTTCGCCAAGTCGGAATGCAGGATAGTCTGCGGTACTGCAGGCGGCGATCGCTGCTTCTGCCTGTTCGGCTGGCACCGCGATGACCATCCCGATGCCCATGTTGAAGACGCGGAACATTTCCTGTTCGGCGATGGAGCCAAGTTGCTGCAGCCAGCGAAACAGCGGAGGGATCTGCCATGAGTCGCGATGCATGACAGCCTGCAGGGATTCAGGCATAACCCTTGAAAAATTCTCTGCCAGTCCACCTCCGGTGATGTGTGCGATCGCATGAATGTTGTTGGCGCCCACCTGTTTCCGGAGCGCTGCGAGGGTACGGGCATAGATACGGGTGGGACGGAGCAACGCCTGCCCCACAGACTCTGCGAGTTCGGAAACAGTGTCAGAAACAGAAAGCCCGGCATGTTCGAAGACGACTTTTCGGACAAGGCTGTAGCCGTTGGAATGGAAGCCGGAGGATGGAATAGCAATCAGAACATCTCCGTCCTGAAGCAGTTCGCGACCGTTGACCAGTTCCGAGCGTTCGGCGACACCTACGCAGAATCCTGCCATATCAAAGTCACCGACCGCATACAGATCCGGCATGATTGCGGTCTCGCCGCCAATCAGTGCCGCCTCCGACTGCACACATCCTTCGCTCACACCCGTGACCAGTTGTTCAAGCAGGGCAGGATCGTCCTTACCCATCGCGATGTAATCGAGGAAGAATAAGGGTGTGGCGCCCAGGCACAGGCAGTCATTCACACACATGGCGACAAGGTCAATGCCGATTGTGTCATGGATTCCGGCAGCTGTAGCCACCTTGATCTTGGTCCCTACGCCGTCTGTTCCGGAGACCAGGACGGGATCCTGCCACTGGCGTTCTGAATTCAGGCGGAACAGCCCGGCGAATCCTCCCGGAAGTTCCATGACACCTGATGTCAGCGTTCGCTGCATCAGTTTCGGCAGTTTTTGCATCCCCTGTTCATAGAGCTCAAGGTCAACGCCGGCGGAGCGATAAGTGAATTCTGACATGACGGAAGCAGTCACCTGAGGACAAAGATTGGAGCTGGACCTGCAGACCGGATTGCAGAGCCTGACGAAGATCCTGTCAAGCAGTGCCGCTGAATTCGGCAAGCCGGGAAGGAATTCGGAATGGGAGAGAACTTCAGGAAATTCCCGGAAAATCTGATCTTTTCCCCCAGATTGTGCCGATGAAGCAGAAAAAGTCAGCCCCAGTTATCGCGGAGTCTGCAAACAATGTCAGAACAAGCCTGTGCGACCTGGTTCTTCCAGGAGCGACAACGTGTGGAAGCTGTCAGCCGAATTCTGCTGCTCCCACAGACCGGACAGCAGCTGGCTGTGCTGACTGCTGCTGCAGGGCAGGGAAAGACACGCATTCTGCAGCGGGTCGCTATGGAGCTGCAGGGTGCCTCAATTGATGTGATGCTGGTCAGTCTGGCCGGTGTCGGGGTGCTCGGCGCCCTACGACGAATTGTGATGGCGGTCGGTTCGTCGCAGCATGACGCACTGACGCTGCTGAAAGCGGATGGTCTGCTGTCCGATCTGGTCAACGCACTCCGCGGACGACACTCCTGCGGTCGCACATCGCTGCTGCTGCTGGATGACATGGATTCGTCCATTCCCGAAGTTGCTGTACTGCTGCAACTGTTATTGCCACTCACCCATGATCCCGACTGTGGGCTGCGTCTGGTGTGTGCGACGAGAGGGACAGCTCCCGACCTGCTGAGTGAGCAGGGGGCATTGCGAGTTTCAGTGTCGTCGATGTCAGTTGCTGATTCGGAGGTATTTCTGCGCGAGGCGATGGCCCACGGGAAGACATCCGAAGATTATCCCGGTCAGGAATCACTGCAGCTGCTGGCCGCGGCTGCAGAGGGCGTGCCGCGACGACTGATGCAGATCAGTGAACTGCTGGAGGTGCACGCTGAAGTCTGGTCTCAGGTACAGCCGTCAGCGGAGGATCTGTATGAGCTGCTGGCCCATCTTGCCTTGCCGGAGACGGGGTGCGAGGTCACTGAGACCGCACTGCGCGACTCCGCGTGATCCGAACTGTCAAGGCCGCTCTCCGGGAGCAACCGTAGGGCAGGTGAGGGGAAGCAGGCCTGCGGTCTTGTCAGCCATCCGCTGATCGAAGTTTCTGCAGCAGCATGCTGGCAAAAACGATTGCGGCCGTCTCGGTTCGCAGAATCCCACTCGTCCAGGCTGCTGGTAATGCACCGGCACTGATTGCCCGCTCGACTTCGGCGTCGGTAAAGCCGCCTTCCGGCCCAATCATCACACAGATCTGCTGTTCCACTGCCTCTTCTGTGGGTGGTGTTACTGATGCATACGGGTGTGCGATGACGAGTTGAGTTGCAGAATGTGCAGACGCTGTAATGATCTCATCAAATGAACGCAGCGGTTCGATCTGCATCAGTCGGGGACGCTGCGACTGCTTGCAGGCGGCAATGACTGTCTGCCGCAGCTTATCCAGTTTTGCCTCGCGAGGATTTACGATGGTGCGCTGTGTCTGCATCAGCAGGACGGAGTCCACTCCAATCTCTGTCAGTTTTTCCACCAGCCAGCGCAGTCGATCGCCCTTGGGAGGACTGACCGCCACACACAGCGTAGCGGAGGATGCTGTCGTACTCGGGTAGAACTGCCGGATGGTGCACTGCACAGTCCGGCGATCCATTGCAGTGATAACAGCCGCTGCAGAATTCCCGTTGCCGTCAAAGAGTGTGAGTTCATTTCCGCAGTTGGCTCTGAGCACATGCAGAAGATGATGGGCTTCAGAGTCGCTGACAGTGACAACATCTTCTGCAAGCTCTTCAACGAAGATCCACGTCATCAGAATTCCTTGCCCCGATGGTCACTCAGTACACCACCGATGGTGGCAGAGATGCACTTGGGAATGCTGTTGCCGGAGGTGCGGAACGCGGCCGTCCCGGTGGCAAAAAAAACTCCTGGCGGTGATCACGCCAGGAGTCAGTTCAGGTTGTCTGTCGTTCCTGTGCCAGTTCAGGATTCACGTCGTTCCTTTCGCTGAGGCACAGCGACGTCGGTTGCGAAAACAGTCTGCAGTTCCTCGTCAGCCCAGAGGTCCATCCGAGCCCAGGCATCAGACAGTGCCTGCTGATCTGCGCTCGTATCCGACTTCAGATGACTGACGCTGAGATCGTCAGCTGCTGAGACTGCAGGCATCCAGTCAGTCGTAACAGTCTGCACGGGCGGCTGCACGGACGCGTCGGCCTCTGTTGTGATATCATTGAACAGCTGCAGGTCTGCCACGAGCGGCGAATCCTGCTGCTCGGAGAACACGCGAATATCACCGCTCTGAGTAACTTCAAAGCTCACCGGAGCTGCCCAGGTCGTCCGTTCACCCATTGTGCTCACCGCCCAGATCCAGACACGATACTGACCGGCGGGCATAACCACATTCGAGGTGTAGGATGTGGACGTCAGATTCAGTTCCTTGATCATGATCTGATTGACAGCGTTGTTGACCCACAGCACATAACGCTCTGCCTGAGCAATTGAGCTCCAGCTGAAGGTGACCCGTCCCGGCTGCGTACTGTTCGGAGTGGGGGACAGGATGTCCAGTGGTCGTCCAATCTCAAATTCCCTGGCCGTTGACCAGCGACTGCGGAAGCCGTTGCCGTGTGCCTGGACCCATACTTTGTATTCCCCGAACTCAAAATCGGAGGTTGCCTGATGGCTGGATGTTGTCACGTTGCGGTTTCGCAGCACCACTTCACCGGTGCGTGCGTTCGACACATACAGGTCGAAGTGGCTGGCACCGGCGACAGCAGTCCAGTTGAAGAGCGGGTTACGATTGAAGGAGTTCCCGTCAGCCGGCTGGATGACAGAGGGTGTTGACAGCACCGTAAAGGTGTTTGCCACGCTCCAGCGGCCTCGTTCGCCCTGAGCATTGACAGCCTGCGTCCAGAAGCGATAAGTCCCGGAGGTCATGTCGGTGTCCGGCTTGAACGTAGTGGTCGTCAGACCGCTTTCAAGAATGACCTTGTTCTGACCGGTTGTCAGATTGTTCACCCAGATATTGTAGGAAGCAGCATCAGCAACCGCTGTCCACGAGAGTTCGGGGAATTCCGGAAGTGCGAGCGTTCCAATCATCCGAGGGCCTGTGAGCTGCGGCGGAGTTTCCACAAAGATATCCACCGGGGCACTCCAGAAGCCCGGGATTTCGAACTGGTCGAAGGCCTGAATCCAGATTCGGAATCGTCCGACGCCCAGATCTTCACTGAGTTCGAATTGCGGCTGCTGAAGGTAGTCCTGCAGTACCAGCGTATCGATGCCGGCACTCAGGTTGGCAATCTGAATCTTGTAACGAGTAGCGTCGGGGATTGCCTGCCATGTGATGACCGGACGAGGATTTGCGATACGTCCGGAAACAGGAGACAGAATCACTGGTGGTTCATGATCCAGCACCTGCAGACTGTCCTGGCCGGAAATGTACCCGCCAGCGGAAGCTGAGACGTGTACGGTCTGTGTTCCATCAAGTTCCGGATCGTTCACTGCGTTGATCGGGAACGAGGCAGATGCCTGCCCGGCCGGAATGATAACACTTGCCGGAACCGTGACTTCGGACAGATCGTCCGATGCGAGTGTGACAGTCAGTGGCAATGAGTTATCGGTATTGCTGCGTGTCACAGTGCCGACCGCAGCACTGTTGCCCGCATTCTCACGGATGGAGTCCCGATTGATGACGACTGACAGCGTCTCATAGTCGGAAACGACAAGGTTGAGATCCCCGTTGTAGTGTCCGGCGGCACTCGCTGTGATTTTGACCGAGCGATCGCCAAGCAGCGTGTTGTCAAGAATCTGAATAACGAATTCAGCAGAGTCCTCTCCGACAGGAATCACAACCTGAGTCGGCAATGTGACCGGTGAAGTTCCAGCAAAGGACGCTGCCAGGTTCACCGTCAGTGGAACGCTTGTGTCAGAAAGATTCGTGCGCTGCACAGTGACAAGCATGCTTCCGGAGTTCTCCGGGACTGGATTAATCAACGTGGAGACGCTGAGGGTTGGTTCATGGTCCTTGACAGTAACATCGAGGACCAGATCCGGACCGTATTCCGGAGCAACGGCGGTGAGGCTGACCGTACGGTCGCCGTCAAAAACACTGTTGTCGATCGCTGCTACATCAAAAGTGGCGAATGACTCTCCTGAAGCGAACGTCACATCGATATAGTCATATCCCACGTTGTCGGGGAATGCGAGGTTCGTGACCGATGATGTGTAAACTCGGACGGTGTATGTCGTATTGATATCGGTGTTGTTTCGCTGCAATGTACCTGTGAGAGCGGGACTGCCGCTGAACTCCGACACCGTATTCTTTGACAGTGTCATGGTCAGGGCTTCTGCATCGGTGACTCCAAAGGTGTCGGATCCAAGCATCAGTCCCGTCGCTGTGATTGCAGTTGCGGCAATCTCAACATTCTGAGTACCGTCAAGGATGTCGTCATCGATCGTATCCAGCGTCAGTATTACCTCAGACTGGTTGGCCGGGATGACAATCTTGTGGGCTGTTGTGCCGGTGGCATTGAATACAGCCTCGGTGTCGTCCAGCGAGCTACCGCCAACTGACGCCTGCAGATCCACCACGACTTCGGACAGTCCAAGAGTGGTCAGTTGAAGAGACCAGCCGTTCAGACGCCCGAAGTCATTGACGTTGTCATCGGTGAATTCGAGATACCAGGTACCCTGAGCTTCTTCACCAATGAGCGAATCAAGTGATCCTTCCGGCATAAAGCGACCGGTGAATGGTGATATCGCGCTGTTGATTGACGAACGTGCCTGGTCATCGAGGGTGGTGCTGAGCATCAGGTGTTCGTTGGTCACCAGATCTGTGAACAGTTCCACTCGCGTCCCGGCCGGGCTGACCAGGTAAACGTCAAGGTCCGGAATCCAGTCGTGCTGGAAGTTCACTGTGACGTTGATATCAGCAATCCGGGAGATCTGAGTCGGCACAGTAATGGAAGACCAGTTGGTGGATAAGTCGCGTAACTGGTAGACCTGCGGATTGCTGTAGTTCTGCACGACCTTGTAGTCGAATGGACCGTCGATGTCGGTTCGGGAAACCCTGACGGTTGTCGCATTCTCACCGGCAGCTTCTGAAACCAGATCATTAAGGACGTCCACCTGCACGAGTTCATAGTCAAGAACGGTGATTGTTTCTGTATCAGAAACGTAAAGCGGCGCTGAACCCGTGATATTTACCACCTGAACGCCATCGCGAAGATTGTCGTCCACCGCATCAAACGGGATTACCGCCGTCTGAGATCCCTCGGGAATGACAACTTTCAAAGGTACAAAGATTTCTGTAGCGTCGGAGTTGGTCAGCGTGACTTCGAGGCTGCCGCGATCACGCGTGATATGCTCACCGAAGGAGACAAACGCTGTTCCGGCAAAGAGCCCGGTTTTCTCGACAAGGGATGCAGGATTCAGCGAGGAATCTGCTGCCCCATAATCTCCGCTGATGCCACTGAACAGCAGATCGCCGGTAATGTTCACTTCGATGTCGGTGATCTGGCCAAGCGCAGTCTGCAGCGGACTGCCGGTCTGAACACCTGCCGCATCCAGCGCGATCACATCGCCATTCACCAGACCGGCAAACACTGTGCCCGTCTGATCGACAGCAATGGAACTCACCTTCGGGTAGCTTGTGGATGACAGCGCAACCATGTTCAGCAGTTCGAGCGTTGTGCCATCAAACTGGGCGATCACTTCACCGTTGGAGCTGAGGGCGTAGATGTAGCCATCCAGACCAACCGTAATATCGCGATAGCGGTAGACCGTGTCGACCAACCCCGGAATACCGTCGCCGCCCAGACCATACATTGCGAAGAACAGCGGGTCTGTGATGGTGCCCTGCTTATTGCCATCGAAGTCATAAATGTGAATGTCGCCGTTGCCGCGGTTATCACTGATGTAAAGCTTGTCGCCAACGGTGGCGATACCGGCTGGGTCGATGCCCGAATTCCAGACTCGAGGCGTATTGCCGGCGCGGGTGAGCAGCACTCCGGTGGTTGCACTGACCTCGTAAATCTCATCGTTGAATGTAGCGCTGATATAAAGCGAGTTGCGTTGCGGATTCGGAGCCAGTCCACCGCTGAGATTCAGAGAACCACCAGCGCCCGGGCTATTGTTGAGTGCACCCACGTCAAGCACTTTGACAACCTGCCGCAACACCGGATCGAAGACAACAATTTCGTTGGTAATGAACGGGTCCAGCAGATAAACCAACCCGTTCATATATGCCAGTCCGTCGTAGCTGGAGTTGCCACCAGTACCCACGAAGAACGTGTCCACGACGCTGCCGGTGTCTGCATCAATTTTATAGAGCGCGTCGCTGTTACTGACGATGTACCAGAGGTAGGTGCCATCGAAAGCCAGCCCGGCGGAGGTACTGCCGTTGGCAGGAGTCAGGTAGTTGCGCAGGATAGTGCCATTGGAAGGATCGAGTTCGTAGACAGTTCCCTCCGGCCAGGAACTTCCGAAGAGTCGATTGCCCAGCATCTTCAATCCGAAGCGGGTCACAACTCCGGTTACAGTGTCAAACTGCACAAGACCATACGGATCGCCGGCACTGGTTTCCAGATCGCTCAGGTACACGTTTGTTCCGGAAGCTGCGATACCACCGGTTCCTCGGTCACTGATGCTGGCTGTGGCACCGGAAATGAGGGTATGAGTCCAGGACCCCAGAGAAGGGCTGTAGAGCGAAATGTGGACGTTATTGACCCCGTTAAAGACAGCAATGCGGCCGTCTTCCAGAACTGTGGCATCACGCACAGTATCAGTCAGAGGACGATTACCTGCCGGCCACGGGACAGTGACTCGTGTGCCGACTACTTCGTCGCCGAATTCATCGATGAATACAAGGTCATTCTCGACGGCAACAAGCCTGTTGGGAGAACTGGTGTCGGTGTTGCTGCGGGTGATGTAGAGAACGCCGGCATTCGCTCCATCGGACTCCGTTACAATGTCTGGTACCGCTGTGATTGAGAGCGTTTCATGGTCCGTTACTGCGATGTTGAGCGACTCGATCGTGGCGCCGCCGGCCTGCAGTTCCAGCAACGCGATCTGGGTGCCGTCAAGCAAATTGTCATCAACCGCAGTGACGGGAATGGTGATCTGTCTCACAAACGCCGGGATGGTGACAGTGAGCGTATTGCCGGTGATTCCCGGCAATGTGACTTCACTCAGGTCATTCACCACAATGTCGAGGGAAAGCGGCAGATTGATCGCCGCAGTCTGCTTACGGATCGTCAGCGTCGCTGCTCCGGGACCGTCGTTTTCACTGATCGTTCCAGGGGATACTGAGAAGGATGCCACCTGCAGTTGCTGCAAGGCTCCGGAAATATTCAGTCGTGATCCCGTACTGACGCGATTGCCGAGCGTTGGCAGCGGATCGGCTCCATTGTAAATGGCATCGATGATCGTCTTCACAGGAGCAGCAGGTGCCACGCTGCGAAGCAATGCGACCGCTCCTGCGACCATCGGGGAGGCCATTGATGTGCCGTCGCTGAAGTCGTAGTCAGACGCATAGAGAAGCGAACCGCCCTGTGGCGTTGTACTCCAGATATTCACACCTGGAGCACCAATATCAACAGAGTTGCGTCCAAAGTTACTGAAACCGGCAAGCTGATCCAGCTGATTCGTAGCGGCAACACAGATGATGTTGTCGTTTTGCATTGCCGTGGGAAACTGCCGGAAGAAATCGGTGTTCAGTGAACTATTTCCTGCTGCGGCAACCACCAGATGTCCGGCCAGTTCAGCATTGTCAAAGGCAGCCTGCAACGCTGCAGTCACCGAACCGCCGCCGTAGCTGTGGTTGGAGACTGAAGCACCCATGGACACGGCGTAATTCAGACCTTCAATAATCGCCGAATCCAGGGTGAAACCCGCGTCGGAGAAGATCTTCACCGGCAGGATCTTCACATTCCAGTTGACCCCGACAGTGCCGATTCCGTTGTCACCAACCGCGCCGATCGTTCCGGCGACGTGTGTTCCATGACCGTACCCGTCACTCACGTCACCGTCGCCGGCAATGCTGTTCCATCCGTTCACGTCATCAATGTAGCCGTTGTTGTCGTCATCCACGTTGTTGTTGGGGATTTCCCCTGTATTGACGAAGATATTGGCCGCGAGGTCCGGGTGCGTGATATCAATGCCCGTGTCGTTCACGGCGATCAGCACCGTTGAACTGCCAGTCGTCGTATTCCAGGCACTGGTGACCGACGTGTCAGCGCCGGCAGTTCCTGCGGTACCATTCACCGTCTGCCCTGTGTTCTGCATCCCCCACATCCGCAGGAAGTCCGGATCATTCGGTGTGTTCAGGAGTGGCTTCTCCTTGATCCCGTCGAACACCGCATATTCGACGCCGGGCTTACCCTGAACCGCTGCAATCGCCTCCTCCGGTCTGAGCCCATCCGGCAATTTCAGCAGATACACGCCGTAATCTCCCAGCGCTCTTGCCTGACTGCCCTCGATCAGGCCTGACAGTTCCTCGACAGCAGGCACACCTGTCTCTTCGACCTGGTGAAACCCGACAAGGATCTGGCCCATCGCGTATTCGGACAACACCAGACGCTCTTCCAGGCTTTCTGATGCACCGTGGAAGCCCCGTCGCGCACGTCGCTGTGTCTGCTTAGCGAACAGCGAACCAAAAATGCCCCGGATACCGCGATTACGTCGATTTTGCTGCCACATAAATCTTCAAGTCCTGAAGAAGCGATGAGTGAATCTCTGGTTCAGCTCACGATCAATCAAACTGACGTGGTGCTGCAGGAAAAACTGCGCTGTAAGTCTCTTGAGTCAAATGGTTTGAGGTGATATTCGCTGGAAAACTACAAACCGCGGCGACGTCCTTGACTTAAGACAGTTCAGATGAGCTTCCTGCACGGTGATACAGATGCTGATTCTTTCCATCTGGCGACTCTGGAATTCCCTCAGGCTCAACAAAGTCACTTTGTCTAAACCCCGAAAATCCTGGAAAGATACCGAAAGACTATCCCTGAAGACGTTTTACCACCCCGAATCCAACCGGATTCTGCGCGCAGCATCGGTATTCCCTCTACTCTGTCGTTCGACTATCAAACCGCTGTCAATCAGTTTTTTCTCAAACTTTTCAGGTTGAAAGGGTTATGAGGGTACCTTTGCATGGCAAGGCAGCAGCCTCAAAACACTGGTACACCTGTTCAGGGAAAAGGCCAGTGGAGGGAAACTTAGCCCGCCTGTCCACCTGCGGTTCAGTGTCGTGCGGTCTGAACCTGCTTTAAACCGGCCGTTTCTGCCGCCGGGACGGGATCTTCCCAGGGCAATGATTTCAGAAACTCAACCAGATCGTCGATCTGATCCGATCGCAGATGACTGGTCTGTCCATGCCGATCTGCCGGGTTCATGGTGGTGAGCACATCGTGGAGCGTTGCCGCCTTGCCATGATGCAGATAAGGGGCACTGCGATAAAGTCCCAGCAACGTGGGGGTGTCATATGCCGGGCTCATCAGTTCAGTATCGTCGTCATTCCCGGTGCCCACATTATGCATCGCCAGCTGCTCGACAGGTCCTGGCTGAGAATCTGAATAAAACGGCCCGGAATGGCAGTTTGCACAGCCGGTTTCAGCGGAGTTGAACAGCTGCTGGCCGCGGATTGCTGCTGCACTGAGTCCCCCGCGAGCATGCGGGCTGAGTGGTACCGCGTGAGAATTCGTGTAGGCGGCCAGTGCATCCAGCGGGGCACTGCGGCCGGTAATGGCCTCGTCCATCGCTGCAGGAAGTCCTCCGGAAAGCAGGCCGCGACCGCCCATCAGAGCACCACGAATCGTGTGTTCAAAATCCTGTACCTCGTCCCGGTCGGCAGACCAGTGCAGCGGGTGGGTCCAGGCCAGGCCTCCGAGTGGCTGAGTGTTCCGTAGTCCTTCCGGCTGCTGCCAGGTGCGACCGTCTGCGTCACCGTCCGGATGACAGCTGCTGCAGGAAATCCAGGCCCTTGCCGTCATCGGCTGCAGTGCGGTGTAGAACAACTGCTTGCCCAGCAGAATCTGAGGATCGAGAGGGCACTCGGTGACGGTGACCTCTCCTGTCACCTGCCCGGTCTGTCGATTGTAGCAGACAACATTGAAGTCAAGCGCGTTATAGACCAGGAAGCTGCTGCCATCGGGGCTGTAACGAACGGCGCGAGGGTTGGAACCGCACCGGACTGATGCCTCAAAATCAAGTTCCACGTAATCGTCACCGACAATCTTCAGCACATACAGATCGTTTGTCCCGGCAAATGCCACGGCCAGGCTGCGGCCATCGGGAGAGACATCACAGTCCCACGGATTGGCAGTAACACGTGTGCCCCGAATGGTGTCCAGCGGAACTCTCAGACGCGTCCCCTGTTTCGCTCCATCCAGCCTGATCACGGAAGCGTACGGGAAGATGGATCCGCTCCCGTGCGCTGCAGTGACGCGGGAGCGAATATGGGTGACGTAGGCACGCTGCTGCCCGGGAGCAATAACAATCTGACGAGCCAGATTGTCGGTGGATGCCCCCTTCCACGTGCGCAGCTCACTTCCATCCGCTGTCGACAGCTCGCGGACCATGGCGGTGAGGTATTCGGTGACGAGGATGCGCTGCTGATCAGCGCTGATGCAGATTCCTCTGGGCATGGTACCGGCTGACCACTGCTGCAGCTGCTGGCCCTGCTGCGGATCCAGCTGAACAACCTGCCCCGGATACTCGAGGGTGACATAGATGCGACTGCCATCTGAATTACTCACCACACCGTAAGGTTCATCGAAGACCTGAATGCGGTGTTCAATGCTGCCCGAATCAGTGTCCAGAATGACAACCTCGTCGTCGCCGTACACACAGCAAGCCAGTCGATTCGATTTGCCCAGCCACGCAACACCTTCCGGTTTGTGTCCAACCGGAATCTCCCGCAGCAGCTTCAGTTCCGGCCAGGAAACAATGCTGACAGTACCACTGTCACGGTTGGAACAGGCAAAGCGATCACCGGCCGCAGAGAAGTTGAGCAGTCCGGCGGATATGGTCTGTGCATCTGCAGACCCGCAGCAGACGAGCAGCATCAGCAATGGTAGAACGGCCAGCCTGCGGAAAGGAGGTGACGGCACCCGAAAGATGAACGACATCAATTGAAGCTCCACGTGGGCGAAGTTGCCGAATAGACCGGACATCGGTGAATTCTAGTACAGCGGGCAATGGTTATGTACCCATCCCGACATGGAATATCGGAGGACCTGCTCAGTCGGCAGCACGCACGCCCGTGACATTCACGCCGCTGCCGGGAAGCAGGTTCCATTCCCAGAGTCGACGGTACAGCTGACCGTGTTTCTCAGGAGGCAGGACCTGCAGGTCGATGAAACCAGCTTCGTGAAACCAGGTCCGCAGTTCGTCTGTTGTATGATGATGCTGATAACGGGGCGCCCACCAGTCATACGTATCGCAGACTCGGTTCTGAAAGCTGGGGTGAGTACTGAAGCTGATGAACTTGTTCAGCACGCGGTTGAGCAACGGGACAGCGCCAAGGATTGCTCCCAGTACACAAAATGGCAGCAGCAGAGCTGCCGGCAATCGCGATGTGATCGTCCGAATACCCGAGTTGATCAGCTCCTGCCACCACTGGTTTCTGCGGTACAGCCAGACGGAGTAACGTCCACCCGGGCGGACGAGCGGAGCTACGGCATCAAACAGTTCCCGCGTACAGCGATCGTGATGCATGACACCGATTGAGAACACAAAATCAAACGTGGCCGGGCGAAACGGCAGGTGTTTCAGATCGGCCTGCAGGAAGTGAACGCTGGAAAGGTCGGCACACAGTTCCGCAGCGCGATCAACCGCGCGGGTATGGTCGGCGGCAATGACCGTCGCCCCCGCCTCACCGCACAGACGCGCATAACGACCACCACCGCAGCCAGCATCCAGAACCGTCATACCGAAAAGTTCGTCTGCAGCGACACCCGTCTTGGCCGCAAACGTGGCCCGATCTTCATCCTCGTGAGCCACATCAAAGGTCGTCCACTGCATCCCGAAGGTCTGCAGATGCTCATCGCTGACCAGACGCGGGATCTGCCTGCGAATCTGTCCCACGATGTGGCCGTCTGCACGAATCAGAGTGGAACCATCATCACTGAGCTGCAAAGGCTGTCCCGTGGCGGAATCAGTAAGCAGGGGCAGCAGTGAATGAAGGGGCATGACGTGTTTTCCTGACTGCGGAATCACGGGGACTGCAGGTGAATTGCGGCGGGCTGTGCACAGAATGCTGCTGTAGCTGTTGTTTCGCCGGACTTGCAGAAACTCCGCTGAAGACTAGCACTGCGACGTGTGAAAGTCACCTTTCTGCACGCGATTGTCTGCAACTCGTCGGGCGTTTCGGTACGACCGGAACGATATTCATTAAGTTTCCCGATCACGGCGACCGCCGGCGTTGTGGCTTGCGAGTTCACTCGAAACAATCAGAATGTGCTGTCTCAGATCCAGGTAAAAATGTAAGGTGGAGCGGGGAGATGGCGGTTCGCGGTATTCGAGGGGCAATCACGGTCGAACAGGATCAGCCGGACGAGGTGCGTAGTGCCGCCAGAGAACTGATGGAAGCGATCCTCAGTCGCAATCAGATCGCCAGCTTCGACGATGTCATCTCCGCGGTCTTTACGACCACAGCCGATGTCTGTTCCACCTTTCCCGCAGAAGCTGCGCGAGCCATGGGCATGCACCATGTGCCCCTGCTGTGTGCACAGGAAATTCCAGTGCCCGGTTCCATGCCCCGCTGCATTCGTATTCTGCTGCACGTCAATTCTGATCGCTCACCAGCAGAGATCGAACATGTCTATCTGCGTGATGCCGTCAAACTGCGACCGGACCTGAACAGCGCGCAATAACCACGCATCGCAGAGTGACCGATCGCCAGTGGTCATCTTACCGCAACGGCGAACAGCCGCTGACGCCGGGACTGCTACGACAGTACTGTGCCGCACGACAGTACTGTGAGATTACTGCACAGAGCGGTCATCAGAGTCCACAAATCAGGCCGGCAATGCTGCCCCTGATTCTGAACCGCGCGATGGTCATCGCCGATCACAACCAGGCAAATAACCAGCTCACTCCCCGGCTTTACCCCGGACGGTCCAGTCTGAGGAAAACACGTCCGACCAGAGCGGTTCTGCCGTCCGCAGATTCATTTCCGGCTGCAGCTGAAACACAGCCACATCTCCCAGACGTGGAAACAGCCACGCATTCGATGCCCGAAAGTCCTGTTCATGAAACGTATGCCCTGAATTGAGGACTACGTATTTACGAGGGTTAAACGGGTTCGGGAAAATGGCACACAATCCGTGACCGTCGGATGACCAGGAGTGTTCAGCAATTGAGATCTGCCGCTGATCCCAGTTCAATGGCGGACTGGCCCGACGAACCATATTCGACTCCCCGCCATTCTGCGACACCTGCGAAAACGAGTCGCCCGTGAAGAGCTTCGCGATGAGGCTGTTGGACCCGATATCTCCGAAGAGGATCAGATGATTCTGCTCCATGTGATCTGCGGTGACCTCCGAGTCGTTAATCACGCGGATATCGGCACGCATCCATCTGGCATACTCCTCCTGGAACAACTCCAGCTGCTGCTCAGCCCAGCGGCCAGCAGCCGGATTTGCGGCTGTACCTGTGCCGCGAACGGCAACAAACGACGACATGAAGGCGTCGTCGATCGGTCCCTGCAGGCCCGGACGCTTGCGGACCTCGGGGTTGCCGGACGCTGCCCGGGAAGCGGCGTAACCAAGCAGACTCCATCCATCCTCACCTCGCGCAAACCACACGTCCGGTAACAGACCATCGGCGGCTTCACGCAGGGGAAGCAGTTCACCATCCAGCTGCACCGCAGCAGCAACATCGCGAGCAATGGTGAGCAGGCGAACATTCCGGGTATCGATCATCAGCAGATCCTCAGCTGTGATTTCTGCTTCCACCGTGGATTCCTGATAGACCTGATCAACTTCCTGAATCTGCAGCCAGTCACACTGACTGTACTTCAGGGTGTGAGTGGAGAAGCGGATTTTCCTGCGAGCACCGAAACGCGGTCGCCCACGCTCGGAATTCTCCATGTGAAATTTCATGTAGCTTCGAAAGCTCTCCGGATCGAATTTGTGTCCCATTCCCGGGCCGACGAGCAGGGTCAGGTCAACATTTCGTTCAGCAGCTGCCTGCTGTATTGTGGTACTTGCCAGCAGCTGCGGATCGTTCTCGCCTCCGTAGGTACACACCGGCACATTGAACGCGTTGAGCGAATAATTCACGGCATCGTAAATCTGCAGAGTCTCATGCTGTGCGAAGGGGCGACGATCCCTGACGGGGTCCTGTTTCTGATAGGCGTAGAAATCCACAAAGCCAGCTCCCGGTCCCACGGAACTCCACAAATGCGGATGATGCAGGCCCAGATGCCATGCACCTGCGCCGCCCATGGAAAAACCACGCAGCGTGACGCGGTTTTCATCAATTCGAAACCGTCTGCGAACATCGGCGAATGCTTCGAAGACATCTGTTTCTCCGGCCCAGCGGTAGGCATTGTTTCCACGTCCATACACATCCAGCTGGATCCACTGCTGGTTTTCCTCTTCGGCGTTCTGCGGCCTGCGGCCATCCATGCGGGCGATAAAGTTCACTTCATTCATCTGGTCTGCGCGGCCGTGCAGAACGATATGCAGTGGCCAGCGATCACCTGACTGAGGATTCACGCCTTTCGGAAGTGTGATTGCGTAAGGCTGCACTGAACCGTCAACGGCACTGATGTAACCGCGAATGGATGTGCCCACGCGAAGATTCCAGTCCTCCCTGCCCTGCTCCAGCAGCTCACAGCGTCGCCGTCCTTCTGCCAGCACCTGCTGCAGCTGTTCTGCGTAGTCAGGTTTGGGGAATTCGTGGAAGCGCAGGATCCATGCTGCGGCTTTGGCATGGACTGCTGCGTCGTTCAGCAACGCCGCATGATCGGATCGCTGAAAGCGTTCCTGCTCGGCAAGTGTGTCCAGCTGTTGCTGCAGTCCCTGCAACTGCCGGGCGTAATCCTGCAGCTTTTCCGCGGGTGGTCCCGGGTAAGGATCCTGGGCATGGCTGCAGGAACAGCAGACGCCTGCGAACGTCAACAGCAGCAGGGCTGTGCGGGAGAAAGGAAGATTGTTCCGTGAGAGTATGCTCATGATGTCCTCAGTTCAGGCTGCCTGGCCCGCTTTGAATGCTCGACTCCCGGCTGCGTTTTCAATGAACCCGTTGAGGCAGCCGGGGAAGAATTACGGCCGGAGTACTTTCTGTTCAGGTCAGAATTCCATCAACGATCTGACCGTGAACGTCCGTCAGCCGATAGTCACGTCCCTGAAAGCGATAAGTCAGACGAGTGTGGTCCATTCCCAGCAGATGCAGGAGTGTCGCGTTCAGGTCGTGTACATGTACCGGGTTTTCAACGGCATTGAATCCCAGTTCATCAGACGCCCCGTAGGTGGTGCCGCCACGAATACCACCACCGGCAAGCCAGATACTGAATGCGCGGTTGTGATGATCGCGACCATCGTTCCCACCCTGAACCATGGGAGTCCTTCCGAATTCTCCGCCCCAGATCACGATGGTGTCTTCGAGCAGTCCACAGTCCTTCAGATCCGTGACCAGCGCAGCACTGGCTTTGTCGGTCTCCTCAGCGTTCTTCCGGACACCGGCTTTCAGGTTGCCGTGCTGATCCCAGACTTCATGGAACAACTGCACAAACCGTACACCGCGCTGTGCCAGTCTTCGTGCCAGCAGACAGTTGCGAGCGAAGCCGGGTTCGTCTGGATTGCTGATTCCGTAGCGTTCCAGCGTGGCGGCAGATTCGCCGCTGAGCTCCATCAGTTCCGGAGCACTGGTCTGCAGTCGAAAGGCCATCTCACTGCTCTGGATGCGGGCTGCGATTTCGGGATCACCATAGCGCTGCAGGGCAAGTTGATTCAGCTGTTGCAGGGCGTCCAGTGTCTGTCGTTGTGATGTGGCATCAACCCCCGGAGGGTTGGAGAGATACAGAACGGGATCTCCCTGACTGCGAAAGGGTACGCCACCGTACATCGTGGGCAGAAAGCCGCAGCCATAATTGCTGGCACCGCCGCTGGTTCCTTTGCCGCTGGTGAGCACTACAAAGCCCGGCAGGTCCTCCGCTTCACTGCCAAGTCCGTACTGCGCCCAGGACCCGAAACTGGGGCGGCCGAACTGCGGAGAACCGGTATTCATCATGATCTGTGCCGGTGCATGATTGACGGCATCGGTCTGCATGGAGCGGATGAGGCAGATGTCATCGGCAATGGCTGCTGTATGCGGCAGTATTTCACTCAACTGCATGCCGGATTCGCCATGAGCGGCAAATTCATACTTTGGTCCCAGGAGTGCTGACCTGGGGTTAATGAAGGCGGCGCGATAGTTCTGCAGAAGTTCAGCCGGGGGCAACTGCCCGTCGCGGTTTTTCAGTTCCGGCTTGTGATCGTACAGTTCCAGCTGGCTGGGGGCCCCCGCCTGGAACAGGTAGATCACGCGTTTTGCCCTCGGAGCAAAATGGGGTTGTCGCGGAGCAAGCGGGTTTTCGTCGGCAGGCTCTGCCGCACGTCCATCACGCTGCAGCATTTCGGCTGCGGCGATTGCCCCCAGGCCAATCCCGCACTCTTCCAGAAACCAGCGTCGCTGCAGAAGTCTGCGGGCGTCGCTGTGAATTTGATGATCGGCCGCTGCCACGGAAATCTCCTGGTGACCCGCCGCAGCAGGCTGCCGGGATCAGTTCCCGAAGTGCTGAGGCGGCGACTGAGTACGGGGTGCAGGTCCCGGTGAAGAATCAGCAGAGCCGAGTGATTATTCTTCGATAATGACCCCCGGAGACATTACCGGGAGGTCCAGGATCTCTGCAGATCGCTGCTTTGTATCATACACCGCGACGGTCGGCTTGCGAAACATCCAGCCCCCGACCTCGCCGGGATTGATGAACAGTCGACCGTGACGATCTTCCGCAATGCTGGGACGATGCGTGTGAGCAAACACGACCACGTCAGATTCACCCAGGCAGTCGCGAACGTCCTGCAGCTGGTGGCAGATCAGAAACCGCACTCCGTCCCGCGATGTCCAGCAGAGCGGTGGTTCCCCCAGCCCGCCGATAATGGACATGCCCCCGGAGATGCCGCGGCGGTTGCCGTCGTTATCGCCGAAACAGGCAATTACCTTGCTGTGCAGTTTTCTCAGGGAGGGAACCACGAGTGGGGAAACAAAGTCACCAGCAATGATGACATGGCTGCACTGCAGTGCATTGAACAACCTGATGCTGTGTCGCAGATTGTCGACATTATCGTGAATGTCGGCACAGATCCCGATCTTCATTGGTGGTGTGGTTCCTGCAGGTTGAGTCGAACTGGTACAGCAGACTCAGTTGGCTTCTTCGATGGTTTCGGGATGCGGAGCGGATTCTGCGGGAGCGGCGCTGACCGCTGGCTCAGGAAGGCGTGACAGCAGCCACGCAATGCGCTCTCGCTCAGCAGCCTGCTCATGATCCATACCTGCCAGCAGATTTGCCGCCAGCTGCTCATTGCCCATACTGATCAGCAGCTCCGCTTCTGTAACAAGAGCAGCCGCTAACATTTTTTCTTCCGGATACTGTCGCCGGTAATTGCGGAGGGTCTGCACGGCGGTGCCGTTATCCCGACGGGAAATCTGAGCCATCGCTGTCCAGTACAGGGAATCTCCCAGAGCACTTCGTTGTACCTCCAGAATCTTCGCGGGAAGCGGGATTCGAATGGTTCGATTCTGGCCGTCCTGCGTAAACGTCAGTTCCACTTCTTCCTGCATGGAGGCGATGCGGATCTGCTGCAGTTCCTGAATCATGCCCAGATCGAAGTTGCCGCTGATCTGGCTGACTCGCGCTTTCAGCAGCCGCCGCGACGGGGTGCCGTAGAGCGCATCAGATCGCTGCAGCAGTTCGGCCAGTGCCTCATTGCGCAGCATATTCAGCTCCTCGGAAGTCAGCCTGGTTTCATCGATGGAGGGGTCGGTGAGCAGTTTGCGGACATCCAGCGACTCCCGCTCAAACGGGCTCTGCAATGGACGCAGCATGGCATCGTACTGCTGCTGCTGTTGTTCATTGATAGCGGCGGCCGCAGTGATTCGTGCTTCCGGAACCGGCCAGATGGACAGCGTGTCGACCGACCAAGGAGCCGGGATGACATCGCCCAGTCGTTCAAGCAGGGGACGTATCTCGCTGGTACCGCCAGCAAGCTCCTCATACAGCACGGTGGCATCACCCGCCTCCAGACGTTCCTGCATCACCAGCATACGGGGAGCAAACGACGACGGATGAGCGATGATCTGCAGGGCGGCATTTTCCCAGCGCGCCTGTCCGAGCAGATCTGCCAGTGAAGCGGGACTGCTGATGTTTGCCGCTGTGTCTTCCGGGCGTGGAACCGGTGTTCCGCGAGCCGGGTCAAAAAGCAGTGTGGTGTCGCCCGCAGCGACACAGATGAGTCGGCTGGATGCGGTGAGCGGACTGGTTGAGCCGTCACCGGAATCTGCAGCCTGCAGCAGGAAGCAGTCAATCTGTCGCTGCCGCAGAGCTTCGCCAAAAACCCAGATCCGATCGTCCACGCTGCCGAGGCCGGTGAGCAGTGGTTCGTAAAGGCCCGTGGGCAGATCCGATTCATTGCTGTCCACCAGGGCGATCGTGCGGACAATGTGCTGAAACAGCTGCACGATTCGTTGCTTTGTGGCGGAGTTCGGATCGACGTCGTCAGTGGCCGACCACACTGCAGCACTCAGGTCACGCAGCATCAGACAGTCACGCAGGTATTCCACATCGTTTTCAGTAAAACGGACGGCCCCGGCGGTTCGCAGCGTACTTTCCGGAAGCAGTGCTGCATTGGCCTCACTGATGCTGCGGCTCTTCACTTCCGCCTCGGCGCAGGAAGCCAGCCATGAATTGACCGAATTGACAACCAGTTCGGGGCGTGACTGCGTTGCGTACGAAACGGGGCTGAAGCGGCGGACAGCAGAATTCAGCCGTCCTCGACATTCGTCCTGCAACTGCTGTTCACTGCTGCCCTGGGGGTCTGTTGAGATTGTCGGAGTACCGGAATCCGAACACCCCGTTGCCAGCAGAATCAGCAGAGCTGCACTGATGCAGGCGAAGACCTGACGCTGGATATCCTTCAGAAGTTGCTGACGCATGGTGACTGCTTCCCGTGATTTCCCTGAAGACATGTAGCCATGTGGTTCGGATCAGCGGCATTCTTCAGACGTACTGCTGATGAATTACCGCCGGTTGCAGGATGAGCCGCATTGTGGCCCTGCTGCCGTGTACGGTTGTTCGCATGCTGGCAGGCAGCCTGCAGCGGTCTGCTGCCGCCAAGGATGACACGCGGCTGTGATTCGTGCACGCCTATGCCTCAGCTATTCTCAAATTCCAGGATTGATTCCCGGAGTGATGTGAGCTGTTTCAATAAGCGGGGGAGCTCATCCAGTGGAACCATGTTCGGTCCGTCACTGAGTGCGGCAGCGGGATTCGGGTGCGTTTCCATGAAGACCGCATCACAACCAGCAGCCACTGCAGCCCGCGAAAGCGCAGGCACCATTTCTCTTTGCCCGCCGGTTGTGGATCCGCCTGGCATCTGGACACTATGTGTGGCGTCGTAAACAACCGGCACACCAAAGGACTGCATGATGGGGATACAGCGGAAATCGTTCACCAGGCGGCCATATCCGAACGTGCTGCCGCGTTCGCAGAGCATGATCTTTCGTAGTCCGCGGGATTCGCACTTGCTCACGGCATGCTGAGTATCTTCGGGAGCCACAAACTGTGGCTTCTTGATGTTCACTGCCGCGCCGTACTGCACGGCGGCATCGGCGGCAGCGACCAGCAGATCGGTCTGCCTGGCCAGAAACGCGGGAATCTGCAGGATTGAACAAACTTCAGCAGCCGGGGACGCCTGAGCTGCCTCATGGATGTCAGTCGTGGTGGGCAACCCGGTCCGCTCGCGTACTTTCTCCAGCATTCGCAGCCCGGCTTCCAGCCCCGGACCGCGAAAACTATCCACGCTGGTGCGATTGGCTTTGTCAAAGCTGGACTTGAAGACAATCTGCAGGCCGAGTGATTCGCGAAGCTGAGCCAGCCGTTCCGCCACGCTCAGAATCAGATCCTCGGATTCCATAACGCAGGGGCCGAGAATGAACAGCAGGGGTTGTCTGCGGCCACAGCTGTAGTCCGCAATGGTGACTGGGGATCCATCCACTTTTGTTGATCTTTCCGGGATTGTCCGGCCGACTCCGGGGGGGCATCTGAGCTGCCATCAACTCTCGGCAGGTCAGATTCGGTGCCGCACTATAGCACTGCAATTCGAAAACAGGCAAATCCCACTTTCCACGCGGCATTGCCTGCCGCAATCGATCGCAGCAGGCGATTGCTGCTCGCTCAGGCACGATTCCGCTACTCTCGGGACTCTCCAGAATCCGGTGCCGGCTGAGTTGGTGGCGATGCTGCGGCCGATTATCATCTCATCCTGCCCATGAGATCAGCCTGCCGCAGCAGCCTCGACATCCTCGTGCTGTTGACACGTTACGGGCGATCCTGATTCTGCGTTTCCGCACTGTTCCGCACTGTTCCGCACGGTTCCACACGGTTCCGCACTGTTCCGCACTGTTCCACACTGTTCCACACTGCACAGATTGATCCGCCCCTAATGGACGAACTGAATCACGAATGTGGCATCGCTGCCGTCTACCATCTGAACAGCGGCGGAATCAGCCCTTTGATTCCGCGTGGAAAACAGCCGCTTGATAGTTCACAGAATTCTGCTCCGGATGACCTGCTGCTGCGGGCTCGCGCGTCTCGCCTGATCCCCGGGATGCTGCTGGATATGCAGAATCGCGGGCAACTGGCTGCCGGGATGACCAGCTTTGATCCTCAGCGACTACAGCTCATTCAGACGCACAAGGACGTGGGCGGTGTCGCCGAAGTCTTTCGGATGAACCATGAGGAGCGTTATCAGAAACGAATGGAAGAACTGGCTGGTCCCGCGGCCATCGGGCATGTTCGCTATGCCACCTGCGGACGCGACGATGCCAGTTACGCTCAGCCGTTTGAGCGGCACCACATAGCGCGCTCAAAGTGGTTCAGTTTCGCGTTCAACGGACAGCTTTCGAACTATCCGGAACTGCGAGATGAGATTCTGCAGACCACCGATTTTCACCTCACCCGTGAAACCGATACGGAAATCCTGCACCATCTGATTTCGCAGGAATTGTCAGTAAACCCTGAAATCAAACCTCGTGAACTGCTGCAGCGGCTTTCACAGCGGCTCGACGGTTCATGGAATATCGTCTTCCTCAATGCCAACGGCCAGATGTTTGTTTCTCGGGATCCGCTGGGAATTCGTCCGCTTTGCTATGCGCATGAGGGATCTCTGTTCGCTGCAGCCAGTGAAAGCGTGGCATTGACCCATTTGGGTTTTGCTGAATCCAGCATCAGGAATGTTCCGCCCGGCGGAGCAATTGTGGTTGATGGTGAGTCAGTACAGCAGGTGCAATTTGCCGAAAGTCCCGCCAGGGCGCACTGCTTTTTCGAGTGGATCTATTTTGCAAATGCGGGCAGTCACTTTGATGATGCTGGCGTGTACCTCTCGCGAAAGCGGCTGGGGGAACAACTGGCAGCCCGTGAGACCATCCCGATCGACGATGACGTCATTGTGGTTCCGGTTCCCGATACTGCGAAGGCCGCTGCGGACAGCATGGCGTTCTCTCTGAAAGTGCCTTCGCTGGAAGGCCTGATCCGCAATCGCTACATCGGGCGAACTTTCATTGAAGGCAACAACCGGGCGGATAAAGTCCGCATGAAATATACTCCGCTGCCGGAAATCATGGACGGCAAACGGGTGCTGCTGGTGGACGATTCCATCGTTCGCGCCACAACGCTCAAGGAACTGCTCATGCTGCTGCGCAGCCGCGGCAGGGCCAGCGAAATCCATGTGCGGATCGCCTGCCCCCCCATT
>JALRDR010000629.1 GCA_023262145.1 Planctomycetaceae bacterium
ACCGTTCCACCAAAATATCAGCATGTTGCTAAAGAGTGGAATCATCTATCAGAAGTTGATCCAGAGACACATGCTAAGATGCAGAAGGCTCTTGGGAAGCGGTATCTGGTGCACTGAATCGAGGGTCTTCGGCCCCGGTGAGCGGATCACCTGGAGCAGTCGCCCGCAACCGTTCATTTCCACGTTCAGCGTACTCTTCTGAGAGCTCACAACCAAGTACGATTCGGTTCAGTTTTCTGGCGGTAACCAGAGTCGATGCGCTGCCACTGAATGGATCCAGCACCGTGTCTCCTGCATTGGAACAGGCTCGAATGATTCGTGCCAGAAGTTGCTCCGGCATCTGACAGCCGTGGAACCCTGCGCGTTCGCGAAAGGTGCCGGCAACACGAGGAAAGTACCAGGTGTCTTCGTCGGGCTGAAATCCTTCCGGAAGATCCTGCGGCCGCAGAATCCACGTGTCGTCGGGCAGACGCCCGCTGCTGTTGGCGCGGCGATCACCATAAACCAGCTGTCGTGCGGACGGGACGCGAATCTCCTGATGGTTAAAGGTGAATGCGGAAGGATCGCGAACGAAATGAAACAGATGCGCGTGGGAGCGTGAAAACTTGTACTTGCAGTTCACTCCGAACGTGTAATACCAGATCACCCAGCTGCGACAGCTGAATCCGATACGCTGAGCTTCAAGCTTGAGCTCAGCGGCATATTCGTCGCCAATCGCCAGCCAGAAAGTCCCGGTCGGGACCAGCAGTCGATACACCTGCTGCATCCATTCACGTGACCAGTTCAGGTACTCCTCAGTTTCCAGACGGTCATCGTATTCGTCGTAGTCGTAGCCGATGTTGAATGGCGGATCAGCAAAGGCCAGGTGTACACAGGCGTCCGGGAGAGACCGCATTGTTGTAATGCAGTCACCCTTGCTGATTCTGCCGACAAACTGCTCCGAAATCTCAGCGGCGGTAGTCTGCGGACTGGTGTTGATGGATTTTGGTGTGGGCACGGGGGAGTCTGTCCTTTTGCGGCGGCAGCACTAAGGTACCGGCGTTCATGAAGGCTCAATCACAACCAGCAGGTCTCCCGTTTCAACACGATTACCGGGGGCCACCAGTACTTCAGCGATGCGGCCGTCAAACTCGGCGTTGATGGCGGTTTCCATCTTCATGGCCTCCAGACTGAGCAGTTTTTCGCCACGATGTACGCGATCGCCTGCCGCGACAGCGACAGTAACGACCATGCCCGGCATTGATGCGCCCACCTGTCCGGGGATTGCCGGGTCTGCCTGCGGGCGAGCGGAACCGGTGGATTCGATCGAATGATCCGTCACCGTGATTTCACGGGGCTGTCCATTCAGCTCGAAGAAGACAGTTCGTGTGCCGTCACCGTGTGCATCACTCACAGTCTGCAGTCGAATGATCAGCGTCTTTCCTGGTTCCAGATCGACCGCGATTTCCTCTCCGGGTTCAAGACCGAAGAAAAAGTTGGGGGTTGGCAGGATGCTGACATCGGAAAACTTCCGCTGATGTTCCACAAACTCCTCAAATACCCGTTCGTAAAGCAGCCATGAGATCACTTCGCGCCCGGTGGCATCCCTTCCCAGCAACTTACTGACCTTTGTTTTCGCAGCATTCATGTCTGCCGGAGGAAGTGACTCTCCTGGACGTCCTGAAAACTCGTCGTGGCCGAGGAGAATTCTCTGCTTCACTTCAGCCGGGAATCCCCCCGGTGGCTGTCCCATACCCCCACCGATCAGATCGATAACGCTCGCCGGAAAGGAAATGTCCCGGTCCGGATTGAGCACATCAGCGCAGGTCAGATTATTGGCGAGCATGAACAGGGCCATGTCTCCGATCGACTTGCTGGTGGGCGTGACCTTCACAATATCTCCGAACAACTGGTTGACGTCGGCGTAGAGCTGACAGACTTCCGGCCAGCGATCCGACAGTCCGAGAGCACGTGCCTGCTCGAACAGATTGGTGTACTGCCCACCGGGCATCTCATGACGATAC
>JALRDR010000650.1 GCA_023262145.1 Planctomycetaceae bacterium
GTGATCAATCGCCATGTGCCATTTGCCGACATGCCCGGTCACATAGCCGACATCTCGCAGTGCTTCCGCCAGAGTGTACTCATCGGCAGGCATCCGCCCGCTGTACCAAGGCGGCAGCATCGGATGGGCAGTCTTGTGATGCGGACGCGGAGGATGACCACCCTCGACGTGGGTCTTCTGAGCCCTTGCCGGATGAACACCGCTCATAATGGCACAGCGCGTCGGAGCACACGTCGGAGCCGGCGAATAGGCCTGCCAGAACATCACGCCACGCTTCGCCAACGCGTCAATGTTGGGCGTCTCCATCGGACTCGGATCGTCAATGTCGTAGCACTTCACATCCTGCCAGCCAAGGTCATCCGTCAGTATAAACACAACATTCGGCTGGGCGGGGCGATCTGCAGCGGACGCACAGACGACCTGCAGACTCATCAGCACGCAGCAGGCAACGCAATACAACACCATCGATCTTTTCACAGCACATCTGCTCCTGAACACGCAGCAATCGGAATCTCGACGAAACTACCCGCCGTCACGATCGCTCGCCCGCACGACAACCGCCGGCATCTCTGAATCCAGCTGGCTGCAGCATAACCGATCACCTGCTTCGCTTCAGCCTGAACTCGTGCTGCTTCACAACAGACGTCGCCTGGCTTCGCTCCAGTACCGCAGCAGTGCTATCATCCGCCCGAACAGCACGACTGCCCCGAACCGGCAAAAAACAGTAGCTCCTTCGCAACAAGCATATAGCGAGTCAGGCACCATCCCCTTCAGCACCCGGAAATCAGCGACCTGCCCATGCTCAATTCCCGCCCCCTCAATTTGCTCAGTCTCCTCATCCTGACCGCGATCATCAGCCCGCTTGCTATGCCGCACCTCACGGCAGCAGATCAATCCCGCAAACCCAACGTGCTGCTCATTTACACCGACGACCACGGCTGGGCCGATCTGGGCCTGCAGGGCGCCGATCCACAGATTCGCACGCCGCACCTCGATCAGCTGGTCCGCGACGGCGTCCGCTTCACTCGTGGCTATGTGACCGCCCCCCAGTGTGTGCCATCGCGCGCAGGAGTCATCACGGGGCGTTACCAGCAACGTTTCGGCGTGGAGGATAATAACAAGGGACCACTGCCGCTCAGCGAAATCACCATCGCCGAACGACTCAAACCCGCCGGCTACACGAGCGGCTGGGTCGGCAAAAGCCACCTCGATATTCGTGCCAGCCGCGGCACACCAAAATCCGCTCGCATCCAGCAGGATCACCTGCCCCCCTATCAGGGTTTCGACGAATATTTTCGCGGCGAAATGAACACCTACTTCGCCTCGCACGCACTCAACGGTACCCCATTCCCCGATGCTCCCCGCACCCTCACCGAACAGGGATTCCGTGTCAATATCCAGACCGAAGCGGCGCTTTCCTTCCTTGACCGACGGCAGTCCACTCCGGAGCAGCCGTGGTTCCTGTACCTGGCCTGGTACGCTCCGCACGTACCACTCGAATCGCCCGAACCGTGGTTCTCACAAACGCCCGCAGACCTGCCCAAAGAACGACGCCAGGCCCTGGCCATGATCGCCGCCATGGACGACGGCGTCGGCCGAATTCGCACCCGCCTGCAGGAAATCGGACAGGACAAAGACACACTCATCTTCTTCATTGGGGACAACGGCGCTCCGCTCAAGCAGGGAGCATGGAACGGTTCCCTCAATCTGCCACTGGTCGGTGAAAAAGGCATGCTCACCGATGGCGGCCTGCGAACTCCCTTCGTCGCCGCCTGGCCCGGAACCATCCCTGCCGGACAGACCTTTGCACACCCCGTGAGCGCACTCGATGTTGCGGCCACAGCAAATGCAGTCGCCGGACTGAAAGAGGACCCGCGGCTGGATGGAACCAATCTGCTGCCCTACCTCACCGGACAGAACAA
>JALRDR010000749.1 GCA_023262145.1 Planctomycetaceae bacterium
GTATGATTGTCGCTGTGTCCCATCCCGGAACCGAACAGTACAAGTGTGTGATCCAGCAGCGTGCCATGCTGATTGCTGAATGACTTCAGACGCGTAAGCAGATAGTCGAATTTCTGCATATGCCACAGGGTGATCTTCAGCAGACTGTCCAGGTTCTCGCGACTGAAGTTCCGGAAGAAATGCGACAGATAATGGTGCTGCTTTGTGATCCCCAGAAAATCGAAGATCATACGACTGTTTGAATTACCCAGCATGTATGTCACGCACCGGGTGGAGTCTGTCCACAGGGCGAGGCTGATCAGATCGATCATCGTCTCCACCTGTTCATTCAGGTCCGCAGGCCGCCCGGGACGGACAAGCCCCGGCAGCTCCCGCACCGGTCCCTGAGACTGCAGCGTCTCCAGACGCTTCTCTGTGTCGCGTACCACCGACAAATACTGTTCAAGAGTCTCTCGGTCCTCCGTACCGGCACGTCGCTTCAGGGAACGAGCGTCCTCGCCCACCCGATCCAGCAGGCTCCGCATGGATCGCCGCTGTGTCGGATCATTCAGGGGACTGCGAAAGAGTCGATCAAAGACCAGTTGCGGATCGCTCTCTCGAGCAATCGGGGCCCCGTTCTGATCGTAGGAGATGTAGCTGCAGCCAATCTGATTTGGAAACAGCCCCTCCGTGGTCAGCTCCAGTGAACGATGTGGAGTGTCACCGCGAATGTGATCTGCGATCATCTGATCGATGGATGCCGTCCGCGTGTTCTGATGATGTCCGGACAGAAAACGACGCGTGGAGTTAGCATGGGAGGAGAATCCGAAGTCGCCCATGTTGTCCAGTATGAGCAGATCGCCGCGATGCCTGGCAAATGGCTGCATCAGTGGCGACATCCGAAAATCGTATTCCGATCCACCGCTGATGTTCCACGACGGAGGGTGCACTCCGTTCGGCTTGAACAAGGTCAGAAAACGCATTGGCGGAGGCGCATCCCGCTCTGCTGCCCGAAGCTGCATCAGGTTCAGAAACGGGAGCGGCAAGGCTGCTCCGGCGGCACCCCGCAGAACTGCGCGTCGTTGCATCTGTTCCACTAATGATCTCCCGTGCTGTCCGTCGCTGCAGATTCGGTAATGTCGGTCTGCTGAAACGGCATACTCATCGCCACCAGAAGAAGCAGCTCTCGATATGTCCCGTTTGTCTGCAACAGCTGCTCCGTTATCTGCTCAATCGCAGACTGATCACCCGCCGCAGGCTTTCTGCAGATCGCGTAGGACATCGTCTGATTGACGATGTTTCGAATGACACGCCTCCGCTGAGTTGTCACAAGCAACCTCTTCAGCTCCTGAAAGTCTGCAAACGTCTCACCACTGGGCAGACGCCCGGATGTGTCCGCTTCACTCTCTGCAGCATATCGGGCTCCCTCATAACGCTGCAGTGCAAACCCCAGCGGATCAATGCGATCGTGACATACCGCACACGTCGGGTTGCTGCGATGCAACTCAAATCGTTGCCGAAATGTCAATGTCTGACCGGCGGTCTGCGGTGGTACCTGCCCCACGTCAGGTGGCGGCTCCGGAAGCTCCTCACCCAGTATTCGCTCCAGAATCCAGACACCACGCAGAATCGGCCCGTCATTCATCGCCAGAATGCCCGGCATTGTCAGGATCCCACCACGCTCCACTGTCTGCTCCAGGACGATCCTTTGATTGGGAACAATCTCCTCTTCAATCCCTGCTGCCCTCGTATACTTCGTCATCTGACGCGCGTCGGCCCCATAGAAGCCTCGAGTGAATGGGTTTACGAATGCTGTCCGTGAATCGATCAGCTCCGTCAGGGGCCGGTCCGACAGAAACAGATCATGCACAAAGTCAAGCGGCTGCGAACGGAAGGCTTCTGCCTGCGGTACCTGAACATTGTTTTTCTCCACTTCGCCCAGCGTCAGCCACTGGTACGCAAAATCCGTGGCCAGCGTCCTCGATTTCGCAGATTCCACCATCCGATCGATCTGCCTCCGCAGTTCAATCTCGCTGAACAGAGTTCCCGCCGCAGCGGCCTCCATCAGCTCAGCATCCGGCATATCGGCCCAGAGGAAATACGAGAGCCGCTCCGCCAGCTCGTATGCATCAACCGGCTGCGGGCCCGATCGCTGGCGATCGACCAGAAATCCGCGATACAGAAACTGCGGCGACATCACGATTCGCTTAATTGCGGTCTGCAATGCAGAAAGGGGCGGAGTGTCACGTGGCAGTACGACGAACGGATCCATCTGCTCCGGGGTGAGCGAACGCCGAAAGGCACGCTGCACGAAGGTCTGCAGGAACGATTCAGCCTCAGCGAAGGACAGCTGTGCTTCATCCGCCGCTTGTCGTAGCCGAAACAGCTCAGCTTGCCTGGCACTGGAAAACAGCTCTGCAATTGCCACATCAGCCAGATACGAATACTGCTCCCAGAGCAGTGTTGTCAGCGGTGCGGTATGTGTGTCATTGCGAAATCCACTGCGACCCGGCGGCTCTGTTGGCAATAGTTTCAGCACCAGTGACGTCTCTGCCACTGTCTGTTCCGCCTCAATGATGGACACCTTCAGGTCAAATCCGAACAGCGATCGCATAGTATTGCGATACTCAACGGCTGAGAGTCGTCTTGGACGCAGCACTGCCGGCCGTGGCTGCAGCGACGGCACGTAGCTGTTGGCGTACCAGTCGAGCAAATATTGTCGCTCGACTTCAGACGGTTGCAGAGCGTCTGCTGGAGGCATCTCTCGATGCCGCAGACGGTCAGTCACATCTTCCCAGACGGCAAAGTACTCCGCACTCGGCCCCTGCAGTACCGCTGCCAGATCAAGTTGCCCGCGTGGATCAGGACCCTGATGACACTCCAGACAGTACTTTTCAATCAGTGCCGGTACCGTTGCTGCCGGATCCTTCGCGCAAGCCGATCCAGCAGCAAGCACGCTGCAGACCAGCATGGCCACCAGCCATCCGCCGGCCCCGAAAACCACTACAGCAGACCAGCGATGTCGATGAAATCTGCTCATCAAATTCCGGCTTGTTGAACTCACACTGAACGAAACAGTATCCCGGATGCGGTCAGTCGCACTACTTGCCCTGTGGAGGACCTCCACGCCGTCCGGCTGGTCCCTGAGGACCAAATCCTGCAGCAGGTCCACCCGGACCGCGATCACCGGGGCCGCGGCCCGCTGGCGGACCCGGCGGGCTGGAGGTAACCGCTGCAGGCGCCAGTTCGGTCAGAATCTGATTGGACTCCGCTGCGTAGGACTTTCCATCAACCAGAGCGACTACGTCGGACTGCTTCGAAGGCAACAGGGCATTGCCAGTCACCACCGGCGCTGCCGCTGACTTGCTGATCACAAATGCGGCTCGTGAGCACTGGGTCACCTGATTCCCGGTTGCGGTGACCGCTGCCTCCTCAGCTGACAGGGCGTGACGCCAGCCGTTCACTCGATTCTGCGACATCGTGACTTGCGCTCCCTTAAGTCCCCAGATCGCGAAGTTTGGCGGACCCACCTGACGGAATGAGGTTCCATCAAAGTGATTGTCCTCGGCAATCACTTCACCAGAGACACGCACCCCTGCAACGCCGCCTCCACGAATCGTGTTGCCCTTCAAAAGCACTTTGGATCCCGCAAAAACCATCATGATCGGTGGCAGACCGCCCTCTCGCGACATCTCGTTGTTGGTGAATGTCACGTTCCAGCCGGCATTCACACCCACAGCCACCATCGCATTGTCGATCACACGATTCCCGGTCACCTGAGATTCACCATCCTCGCTCGGGTCAAAGCCAATCCCGGACGCCTTGTTGTGATGCACATAATTGCCCTCCAGGACCGTGCGGCATCCGCTCATTTGCCCAATCCCTGACTTTTCATTCTCAAAACACTCGTTCTCGATAATCCGTGGAGTTGCCCCGGTGCGCGACCCAATGCCAGCCATCTTGTTGCGATAGCAGCGATTGCGGCGAATCGTCGGTGCTGCTTCTTCCCGAACACCAATGCCCGCATAGTCATTCTCGTAGCACTCGTTCTCCTCCACGAGCGGAGCTGTCTGCTGTCCGGTGCGAATTCCAATTCCCGCACGGCGGTTATGATGACAGCGATTTCCGCGGACCAGCGGACTGGAGTCTTCGCTGATCCCAATGCCAGCGCGGATATTCCCATAGCAATCATTGTTCAGCACTTTGGGGCTGGCTCCCGCATGACCAATCCCCGCATAGAAGTTCTCGAAACAGACGTTGTTCCGGATAACCGCTGTGTTTCCCTGCATTGCGCCGATGCCGCCACCCATGTTGCGATAACAGACGTTCTTCTCGATCAGCGGCGAAACGTCCTTGCCGTCCTCGCCCATAATCGCGATCCCCGTATAGCCGATGTGGTGCACAATGTTATTACGCACCTCGCAATTGACGCCGTCCACTGCAATTCCGGCGATCCCCGGCGCACCAATGTGATCGTAGGACTGCTCCTCCCCATGCGTCTCATAGTGCTTCTGCCACGACTGCTCGTCGTTGGTGCGTTGCACGGCGATGTTGTAGTTGCTGCGCTCGACCTCGAGGGTGGCCGGGCCGAGGCGGGCGCAGCCGCCCAGGATGAACAGGGCGCAGGCGGCCAGAAAGGCGGCGGTGCGGATAGGCTTGCCCCGGCTCTGGCCGGGCGCGGTGTGGGGGCGGTTATTTTTCCGGTTCGGCATGGAAGGCGTTTTCCTGGTCGGCGAGATGAATGGTGGAGGTGGGGAAGGCGCACTCGGCGCCCTC
>JALRDR010000780.1 GCA_023262145.1 Planctomycetaceae bacterium
CTCGGGCTTCTGCTGTAGCTTGCACAGGAAACCGCGATCTGTTGCGAAGCATTTCCGCCTCGACCTGATGGACAGTTGCTGTTGCGGCGATCGTCTGGGGTTGTCACGGTCCAACCAGCGTCGGTCCGGGGATTGCAAGGACTGTCGCAAGGACTGTTGCAAACCAGGCATTCAGGCATTCAGGCGGCAGAGCAGGGCAGATTCTCTGCGGAAATGGTTTGCCCGTCTGAAAGTGTCAGCTCCACACCCGGGGCCCGGCTGCTGCCGAGTTCATGGTGACTTTGCCGCTGCAATTCCACTCACGTTCCCATTTTTCAAACCCTTCGGTTCCAAGAGCCCAGCCATGCAGATTTCACGACTTGTCAGCCAGCTGCAACCTTCAGAAACACTTGCCGCCGCAGCCAGAACTCGAGAACTGCGTGCGCAGGGGATAGATGTGCTTGGGTTCACTGTAGGTGAGCCAGACTTCAACACGCCCCGGCATATTCGCGAGGCAGCGGTTGCAGCGATGGAAGCTGGCCACACTCGCTACACGGCCGCTACTGGCATTCCCGAACTGAAGCAAGCCATCTGTGACCAGGCAATGGAACTGCACGGTGTCGCATGGAAGCCTGCGCAGGTGACCGTATCAAACGGTGCCAAGCACTGTCTGCACAATGTGCTGTTCACTTGCTGCGAGCCCGGCGATGAAGTCATCATCCCGACGCCATACTGGGTCAGCTATTCTGCACTGGTAGAGCTTACAGGGGCAATTCCTGTGCTGGTGGAAACGAAGGAAGAAGATGGATTCTGTCTGACTCCGGAGCAGTTCAGCGCGGCGATTACCGCCAGAACCAGACTCATCATGCTCAACAGCCCCAGCAATCCGACCGGTGGCGTCTATCCAGTTGCGGCTCTACAGGCTATCGGGGAAATTGCCGTGAGGCACAATATCATCGTGCTCTCTGATGAGATCTATGACCGCCTCGTTTACCCCGGCCATGAGTTCCGCTCCTTCGCCTCACTCGGCGACGAGATTCGCAACCAGACGATTGTCGTCAATGGAGTGAGCAAGACCTATGCAATGACAGGATGGCGTATTGGCTGGACTCTGGCACCAGAGCACATCAGTGCCGCGATCAACAGACTACAGAGCCAGCAGACGTCGAATCCCTGCAGTGTTTCTCAGTATGCTGCGATTGAGGCAATCCGAGGGCCACAGGAGTGCGTTGCGGAAATGCTCACAATGTTCACCGAACGCAGGGACTATGTCACAGGGCGCCTGCGAGCAATCCCGGGGATTTCCTTTGCTGAACCCGGCGGAGCGTTCTACGTGTTCTTTAACGTGTCCAGCTACTTCGGGAAACCTCTTGGTGGCGGCCCGGCAGTAACGAATTCCACAGAGTTTTGCTCAGCGTTACTGGACCGTGGCCACGTTGCACTTGTGACCGGTGATGCCTTTGGAGCCCCGGGGTACGTACGACTGAGCTTTGCTGCAGGAATGGAGGATCTTGTCCGTGGCCTGAACGCTATTGAGAATTTCCTGCAGGGCTAGAGTAGCTGGCGGCACGAAAACATCGGCACCAGGGTGCTCAATGGGCAGAATGACAACTCACACTGACGTTGCTCGGAATCTGCACTGAACGCTGATGCACGAATGCATCGACCAGTCTCTTACTGAACGCTTTCAACGTCCGTCGCTTGTGACTCCATCGAAGGAGAGCGGGCGATGAGCTGCGTTTTCAGCCCGAAAATCGCCCAGGCTGTGCCATATGGTTCTGCGGTTCAGGTCCACTTCCTGAACGATCACCTGCCCCCAGTCGTCTGCCCTGGCAAGCACCTTGCCATCCCGATCAAAGATACCTGTAATCATCCAGTCGGCGTCGGCACTGGTGTAGGTACTGCTCACAACGTACACATGGTTTTCACAGGCCCTTGCAGCAGCCAGCAGCGGGTTGCACCCCCAGACTGGAAAGGCGATTACTTCGGCACCAGCATTGCTCAGTCTGCGCGCCACCTCCGGGAAGAATCCATCGTAGCAGACCATCATCCCCACTGTCCCAAAACGTGTTTGAAACACCGGGTAGTCAGCTCCGGGCATGATTCCGGCATCGATTTCTCCACGTGGCAGGCAGGTTTTTCGGTAGGTCCCCTCGACTTTTCCCCCTGGTCCGATCAGCACTGCCACATTAAATACCTGATCACCCACTCGCTCCAGAAGTCCTGCTACGATGTACAGCCCCAGTTCACTCGAAAGCGCCCCGAAGAATTCTGTTGAAGGCCCGGGAACTGGTTCTGCACATTCGGCCATTGTCCTTCCCGAACCATAATAAGTCAGAGTTTCCGGCAGGACGACCAGATCTGCACGCTGCTTCGCGGCTGCACGAATCAGTGGTACGAACTGGCGACATTTTTCTTCCGGCTGTGTGCCGGCTCGAGGAGCAAAGTGCACCGTTGCCAGCCTGACACGTCTTGCAGGAATTTCATCAATCTCCTGCAGTGTTACACCAGCCCAGCAAATTTCAGCATTCGCCTGCCAGCGATATGACAATTCTATTCTGGCTGCGACTGCCTCCGCGGGCGCACGGTAGTCTCCGGCTACGGTGATCCAGTCACCATGATCGTCGCGCAATTGAGCATACTCAGGCTCCGCACGCGGCCGCTCACCAGGACGATAGCTGCTGTAGACAGGTTCGTCGTGCAAAGGTGGTTGCCCCTTTTCGTTCAGCCAGAAGAGCCGGGCAACAGCAGTCCTCCGCGGAAGATCAACACCTTCCGCACGCAACAGGGCAGAAAATGAGTAAGCCTGTCCCCCGCGAACCGGTAGTTCGGCCGTCCACCAGCCGTGCAGTCCCTCCCGGGAGTCTGCCTGAATCCGCAACGCAGGATTTCCCTGCGGTCCACCAGTTGGCTGCCAGGCAAACTGCGGCAGCATCTCAGCCCGAGGACCTCCGGACTTCCAGATGGAACGATCCACAGTGAGGTCTCCGGCTGTCAGCAAACCGGCGCAGAACAGTGCCCACCACGCCGCTGTAAAACAGGGGGCAGTCTTTCCCATGGCAACTTCCTTATCGTTCAGCTCGGAACAATGAGTTCACAAGACAGTCTGTTCTTCAGGGACTGAACGCAGCGTGGGGATGCCCGACCACCCTCTGCGAGATCACGCAGACCCGTGGGGCATCACTTTACGGCAGACGACAGCACCCGGGCCCGCATGGGCCAGCCTGCGGTGGCGGACATGCCGATGTCAGCGGAAGTGCCGGGCCGTTGATTCGGCCCGCTGACGCACTCATCAGCTTTTCCATCCGGGAAGATCCGCAATGCGGACACTCGGGCTTTTCATTGCGACTGGTCAGAAGCTCAACCTGTCTGTCGCAGGCTTCGCAGTGAAACTCAAAAATCGGCATGCTGATTCCTTAAAGCTTTCTGGTGCTCAACCGAAACAGGACAGGCAGGCTTGTCAGCGACAGGTGCAGATCACTGCGGCGGTCGTGCAGGCACAGCTCGGATACAAACCGGACGTCCGACCTCGATTCTGACATAAGTCATATCAAGTTCCCCGCTGTCCGCATTGATTGCAAACACCACCACGCTGTCTGTGTTCTGATTTTCCGCCAGCAGCCATTTGCCGGAAGGCTCAATGAAGAAATTGCGGGGCTCTCGTCCCCCCGTTGGTTCATTTTCGACGTAGGTGAGCAGTCCTGATTCTTCGTCAATCGCGTAGACTGTAATCGTCTCATGGCCACGATTGCTCACGTACAGAAATCTGCCGCCTGGGTGCACCAGACACTCCGCCGTGCTGCGGCGACCATTGTAGCCGGCGGGAATCGTGGAGATCTCCTGAATCGCGAACAGTCTGCCGTCTCGTTCGTTGCGGCGAAATCCGGTGACAACCATCGACATTTCACAGTTTGTCCAGGCGAACTTTCCTGACGGATGAATGGCGAAATGTCGCGGTCCACCTCCCGGCGTTACCAGTGCGGCCGGCGGGTTTGCAGGTCGGAGCGTGTGTCGTGCCGCATTGAATTCGTAGACGTAGATTCGATCCGTGCCGAGATCTGCAGCGTAGGCAAAACGATTGTCTGCACTGAGGTTGATTGAATGCGCATGTGGCGCCTGCTGCCGCGCATCGTTGACACTGCTGCCCTCGTGCTGCATTACACTCGACGCTTCCTGCAGCGAACCGTCATCAGAAATCGGGAACACTGCGACGTTGCCCCCCGTGTAATTGGCGACCAGCAGATTGCGTCCTGTGGCATCCACGTTGCAGTGACAGGGTGCTCCACCGAGGGATGGCACGGTATTCAAAAGTGTGAGACGGCCGCCCTCGTCGATCTTCAAAGCGGCAACACCACCATTGCCGCGGCCCTCTCCTTCGCTGATTTCAATCACTGCATACAGGTAGGCTCCCGTCGGATGCACCGCCAGAAATGAAGGATTCCGCAGCTCTGCGGCAAGTTCAGGCTGCCCAAGGCTTCCGGTCTCAGTGTCAAGGACCGTGGTATAGATTCCCTTGCTGCTGCTTTCGCCGCCCGTGTATGTCCCGATGAACAACCGCAGTTCTGCAGCAGAAAGCACCCCTGCAGAACTGCAACAAACGAGCAGAATGAACAGGCTGGAACAACAGAAACGCAGGGCTGATGCTGAGGCAACGATAGACATGAGCGGGCTCCGGTAGGAACGACATCTGCCGCACACAGCAGCGCCTGCATCGGGAGTTCCCGAAACCAGACTCAACGGTGCCGGCAGCTGCCAGGCTGGAAGGCGATCCGGCAGTCCGCTCCGGGCAGTTCTCCGGAGAATCTGCAGGAGCGGCCAACGCATCGAGATGCAGAAGATAGTCACCCGCACGAACTCAACCGAACCCGTGCCGACTCACTCTGACTCCCCGGATATTACCCACTGTCCGACAGACTTCACAGCCATCAGCATGCCGCATTCCGAACCGGCGGGCTACTTCCCGGCAGTCTCCGCCCACCTGTACACGATCAACTCGTCCAGAGCACGGACGAAGACCT
>JALRDR010001185.1 GCA_023262145.1 Planctomycetaceae bacterium
AAGCCAAAAAACAAGACCCGCGAAAAAACCAGTGTTTTTCGCGGGTCTGCGGATTTGTTCGCCAGTGTGCGGACTGAGGGAATGGGCCCAACAGGACTCGAACCTGTGACCTTTCGGATGTGAACCGAACGCTCTAACCAACTGAGCCATAGGCCCGGCAGTTGCACAATAACCGGAGAGGGTGTGCCCGGCAAGAATACGCCCAGCCTGTTCAGGAATTGAGAGGATCTTTGGATGAGCAGGCTCCCCGGATGGAAGTGAATTACCATTGTACAACGGGCATATAACCCATACACCCACCCCAATGTTACCCTTACGTGTGTTGTTATTTTGCACACTTATGCAATTAAATTCACTTCCCTTTGAATTCTTTGATGCAGCTTTATTCAATGCCCACGGCAGGGCTGATCTGAATTCCGCAGCGACTGGCTGCGATCCGGAACTCTGGTGGACCGGGCAGCCCCTGACAAATCCGTAATCGGGAGAGTGTGTCGTGATGAAGCAAGCATTGTTGCTGACTGCCATTCTTGGAATGGCTGTGATGACGCCGGGGATTGCTGACAGCAGCAAATCCTCTGCAACAAAGAGCTCCTCAAAATCCGGGCAGCGAGTCTGCCCGGTGTCGGGTGACGAAGCCGGTACTCGCTATTCCAGCAAATGGCGCGATGGAAAGGTCTACTTCGCCGCGTCAGCGGCGCGAACAGCGTTCGAAGAAGCTCCACAGGATTTTGCTGCACGAGCCAATCATCAGCTGGTAATGACAGGGCAGTACGCACAACATTCCTGCCCCATCTGTGAAAAGAAAGAACTGCTTCGCAGTCAGAAGGCCAGCGTGAACAAGGTGTCCGTTTACTTCTCTTCAGAAAAATGCCGCAAGGAATTTCTCGATAACTCCACTGATGAGAAGATGACTCTGGCGTTTTCCGAAAAGGTCTTTGATGAACTGTATGCTCCACCGGGGGATACTGAAAAATCGGTCGCGACCGTTTCGAAAGGTGCGTCGGCTACGAAGACTTCCGCGAAAGCCAGCACTGCGAAAGCCAGCACTGCCAAAGCCAGCACTGCCAAAGCCAGCACTGCCAAAGCCAGCACTGCGAAGACCAGCGCTGCGAAAGCCAGCACTGCGAAGACCAGCGCTGCGAAGGCCAGCACTGCGAAGCCGTCATCTCCATCGTCGAAGAACGAGTAGCCAGTCCCGACTGGCTGGCAGAGCTGAACAGATTCATCTGCCAGATTCACGAGAGTTGCTGACGTTCTGAAGAATTTCAGACAACCCTCAGACGCACAGCGGGGCACCTGCTTCACGTAGGAGCATGTAGCCCCGCTGTATCATTTTCCGCCGCTCCAATTGCCCGAAAAATCTGAATTTCCCACAAGAATCAAGCACTTCAGTGTTGTGTGCATTCGCCGCAGAGTGTGCATTTACAGCTTAGGCGGGATTGACAGACAACACAAAATCCGGGTTTAATAATGCCATCAATGTTGACTGCAGGATCGATTTCTTCCCAGCCACGGGCATGGGATTCCTCTGGTGACATCTTCTTGTTTTGTGGAGATTCGTAACATGCAACGTTTCTGTGTACTGATGGCAGTCGTTGGTCTGTGCCTGGTTGCGCCTGGTTCTGCTGATGAGAACAAGCCTGCTGAGAACAAGGGCAAGAGAGAGTTCAAGGCAACCTGTGTTGTGTCCGGAAAAGATGCAGTTCGCGATCAGTCTGTTGAGTACAAGGGTAAGAAGGTCTACTTCTGCTGCGGAAACTGCAAAGCGGCATACGAAAAGGATGCAGCGAAGTTTGCGAACAAGGCAAATCATCAGCTGTTCCAGACCCGACAGTACGTACAGGTGAAGTGCCCGCTGTCCGGTGGAGATCTGGACAAGACCAAGACCGTTGAAATTGGCGGCGTCAAAGTGGCATTCTGCTGCGGAAACTGCCAGGGCAAAGCCTCCAAGGCCACCGGTGACGACCAGGTCGCTCTTGCCTTTGCTGATGCAGCATTTGAAAAGGGCTTCGAAGCACGCCAACCTCGCGCAAAGAAGGCTGAGTGATCACAAGTTCTGCTGAAGCAGATCTATGGTCATCATCATCAGAGCCCCCCTGGCATTGTCAGGGGGGCTTTTTTTGTGTTCAGCAGCTCGAATCCGGCCAGGCAGTCGAATGTTGTGTCGCAGTATCGCATTCTCCCAAACCGGCAGGAATCGCCGAAACTCCGGCTGATCTGGAAAAAACATCTCGGTGCACCGGCCAGTTCTGCTCGGACGCGGAATGTTGATGTTGACCCATTTCGCCAAATCCGCAGAATTCTCTGAAATCTGCTCAAGCTGCAGATCTCTTCTCATGCCTCGTTCGAGGTTTCTGCAGCTCTGACATCCTCATCCCACCTGAAACTCTCCCTTCTCAGCAGGTGTTCTCGTGAAACGCATCCTTGTTGTGCTTTTCGCCGTTCTGGCGTCCGGAATGCTGTCACGTTCCTGTTCTGCCCAGTACGGCTTTCCTCCGGCGTGGGGAATGCAGGGACCGATGGTCCAGCCGACAGGCTACTTTGCTCCTCCGATGTCGGCTCCCGGGCAGTTTTCCGGCGGCATGCCATACATACAGAGTCCACCGGGTTATCTGAATACGCCAGTGATGACTGCATCCGCATCTCCGTGGGTTCCCACCGGCTTCTTCCAGGACGGAGGGGTTCCGGTTCCGAGTGATGCGGGCACTTCGGGAGCGATTGTCACTCCGGCGCCTGTTCCCACGATGGGTACCGAAGATGCATGCTGCGGAATTCCGATGATGACGAATCCGGGTGTCACCGGAGCGTTTCCATGGACCGTCGCTCAGCCTGTTTACCAGGCAGACCCATTCCTGAATCAGCCGATGATGGGTCAGCAACCAACAAACATGCCTCCTCAGGGACTGTTCAGTTACGGAGCCAGCAGCCCTGGTCCACAGCGTTACGGGTTCCAGAGTCGTCTGGACTTTGCCTGGCTGGCGGCATCCTCCCTGACTGGTTCCACCACCGATGAATTTGAGTCATTTGGAATTGATTACGATCTGAAGTGGACCTCCCAGACACCGAATGGTGGAGCTTTCAACTGGACGAACCAGTTTGCCTACCGGAATGTCGACGCTGGTGCCGGTGCATACGCCGTTCCCGACAGCCTGTTCCGATTCGCATTCGATCTGGAACTGGTCAGCCCTTCGACTGCTCCGGCCTCTCTGAGGCTCGCGATAACGCCGTCCATCAATACCGACTTCAGCGGTGATACGTGGGGCGATGGCTTCCAGCTGGACGCGCGGGGAATCATGCTGTTTCGCATGGACGACTACTGGACTCTCGGACTGGGAGCAATGTACTGGGATCGCCTGAACGATCGTGTCATTCCTTATGCAGGTCTGATCTACCGCAGTGACTACTGGGAATGGCAACTGATGTATCCTGAAACCCGCATCAGTCTGTTCCTCGGCAATGAAATGTACTTTGCCAAGTGGTTCTACGTACGTGCTGAATACCATGTCGAAGCGTACGGAGTGGAACGACTGAACGGCAGTGTCCCTGAACAGACCGAAGTCGAGTTTTCCGACTATCGAATCCTCGGCGGATTCCGAATGGAATCATCTTACTTCACCTGGTTCCTGGAAGGCGGCGTTGCGCTTGACCGCAAGATCGAGTTTGGCACGACCCCCGCAGCGGGAATCGACAGTGGCTTCATTGGACAGATTGGCCTCCGCTACTAAGCAGGGGCCAGCCCAGCCGTCCTGAGCGAACATCCATTCACGAACTGCCAGGGGTCTTCCCCTGGCAGTTTTTTTCTCACCACACACAAACAGCACAGCAAGTACTCGGAAACGCCGCTATGTCATCAACTATGGCAGTTATTCTTGCCGCCGGCAGGAGTACTCGCATGAAATCAGACCTTCCCAAGGTTTTGCATCCCGTCTGCGGACGACCGATGATTGAATATGTTCTTGATTCGGCTCGCGAGGCTGGTGCTGAAAAGCTGATTGTAATTGTCGGGCACCGTGCTGAGCTTGTTGAAGCAGCGATCAGACATCATGAAGACGTCGTTTTTGCTCAACAGACAGAGCAGAAGGGTACCGGGCATGCCGTGATGATGGCGGAACCACACCTTTCCAACCATGAAGGCTCCGTCCTTGTCCTTGCTGGCGATACACCATTGCTGCAGGGAAGTTCGCTGAAGTCACTGCTGGAACTCCGGCAGAACCGCAATTCGGCCTGCGTCATCGGCACAGCAGACACAACAAATAACGAAGGACTTGGTCGCGTTGTTCGCAACGACAATGGCGATTTCATGGAAATCGTTGAGCAGAAGGATGCCAGCCCGGAGCAGCAGCAGATTACGGAAATCAACACCGGGTGCTACGCCTTCAGCACCCAGCTGATGCTGCAGGCACTGCGAAAACTTCAGCCCGACAACAGTCAGGGTGAATACTACCTGACTGACTGCCCTCGAATTCTGCAGGATGCCGGACATTTTGTGGAGGCCTGCTGTTCACTGACACTTGAGGAAGCTCTGGGCGTCAATACTCGCGTCCAGCTTGCGGAAGCTCGCAGAGCAATTCAGCAGGATATTCATGAACGCCTGATGCTCTCCGGAGTGACGATTGAGAATCCGGAACAGACAGTGATCGACTTCGACGTTCAGATCGGTCGAGACAGCGTGATACGCCCATTTACAGTGATCGAACGGGGCAGTGTCATCGGGGAGCAGACGGAGGTTGGGCCGCTGCAGCACCTGCCTCCGGGCAGTCGCGTCAGTCGCTGAGAATCCTCGAACACCGTCATCAGCCGCGGTCACGGCACGCTGCGGCATGCTCTGCAGCCTGCATCAGGCCGCGAATATAACCCCATGCAAAAAGACGTCCCGAAAGAGTATAACCGGGCTCACCATCTTCCTCACCAACCAGCTGCGGAACATGGTCTGGTCTCATTGGACCGCTGAAGCCCACATCCTTCCAGGCCTGCATAGCCGCAGCCATATTCGTCGGGCCGTTGTCGTGAAATGTCTCCACAAATCTTTCTGCTGTCCCGCGAACGTCACGAAAGTGAACATAGGGCACATGTGCTCCGAGCAGTCGAATTGTCGCCGGGATATCCACATTCATCGCGGCAAAGGTTCCCTGGCAGAAACAGATACCATTGGCGGCCGACGGGTACAGCTGCAACAGCCTCTGGAAGTTCTGCACACAGTGCATGATGCGAGGTCTTCCGTTCAGAGAAGGCAATGGAGGATCGTCCGGATGCATCGCCAGAGTCACACCACACGCCTCGGCAACCGGAAGTAGTCCATCCAGCAGTCGTTGCAGATTCTCAAACAGCATTTCCGGGGTCAGTCCCTGCAGAACAGCCTCTGATTCTGCATCCGGCGGACGATATCCAAGGAGAACGGCCTGTTCGGCGGCGGATCTGTCAAATGCAGTCACCAGGGCGCCACCACGTTCGCTCGCATTCAGCTGTGTGCGACACCAGTCGGATCCGGCCATGAAGTTGTAACACAGGATTTCCACGCCAAGGTCGCCCATCTGCCGGATCAGATCCTGCATCAACCGCATCTCGCGGCCGTCATCCTGCCCCAGCTTCAGATTCTCTATGGGCAGATATCCCTCAATGACGCTGCAGCGAAGCTGCCATGGCTGCAACCGGTACAGAAACTTCTGCAGCAGCGAGCGATCAGGACCAGGATAACGATGCACGATATCGGTCACACCACACTGAGCCGCCAGCTGCAGCCCTTCGTCAGTGATCGGAGTCAGTACTGTAGCGAGTCGCATCTGAGCAGCCTGAAAGGAATTGCCGGGACGGTTGCGAGATTCACTGTTTTACAAGTTTCCTGACCATGGGCGTCACATCGGCGGAGTAGGTAAATGCTTCCTCCTTGCCATCTTCAAACAGCGTGTCATCAAAACGCTTCGCAAGTTTTCCATCCCGCCCATAAACATAGACCGCCGGGATGGAAGAGAGATTTTCCGCCGCAAAGAACGCATCTGATTCTTCTGTACAGAGAATATTACTGAAGCCTGCCTGCTGCTTTTCCAGAAATCCAGCGACACGATTGCGATAGAATTCTGCGGGCTTATTGCGAATCCCCACGTAATCGACATTGAAGCTGATGCAGACGACATCGTCAGGAAACTCCCGATGCAGCGACACAAGTCCGGGAAACTCCTTCATGCAGGGCAGGCAGGAAGTCGACCAGACATCGACAACGACAATCTTTCCGGAACTACTGCTGACGATCTTCTGGACATCCTTCCATGTTCCAGCCTGCAGTGAAACTGCTGCTGCCTCCGATTTTCTTTCATCCGCATCAGCTTTCCCTGACTGCAGTAATGTTCCGCACACAACCAGCAGCGCGATCTTCATTCGGTATGACAGATTCATTTCAAATCCTGTTTCTGGTGTTCTGAAGCTCCGAATCCTGCAGCCATGCTCCGGTACATCTCTGCATTCACTGCCATAAGTCTGCAAGGCGGCAGAAGTGGTCCTGTTCATGGTATTCTGCAGCGATCCGGATTTCCTCCCCAAACCATTGAACAATTGCCGTCCGCTGCGAACCCTGCCAGTGATCCTGCGAAAACACTGCGGAAGAACGAGTGGATGTTTCCGGAGCGTCTGCAATCGTCTACATTGCAAACAGCAGCAGCACCGTCTCTGCAGTCCCGGACACCAGCGCTGAGTACGATCATGAGTGATTTTGACGAACAGCTTCAGAAAGCGATCGAACGTGGTCGACAGGTGCGTGCGCAAAATGACGAGGCCGCGGGTGCATCAGCAACAACCGAAGAACAGCTGCGCACTTTTCACTCCCAGCTGCGGAATGAACTCACCGAACGAATTGAAGCCGGTCTGAGGCGACTATGCGATCTGTTTCCAGGATTCGTATACCAGACCGTACTCAATGAAACCGGCTGGGGAGCACGCATCTCACGCGATGATCTGCGACTCAACCGCGGATCGACGCGCACTGAATACAGTCGGCTGGAAATCCTCGTACGCCCGTTTTCTGAGACTGCCATTCTGGAACTGGCAACAAAAGGTACGATTCGCAATCGCGAAACACTGAACCGCACCAACTTCAAGTTCCTGACGGAAGCCAGATCCGAAGATCTGATTCGAATCGTTGACGGAATCATGCTGGAATTTGCAGAACAATACGCTGCGCAGGGATGACCCGCGGCGAATGGAAGTCAGCAGTGACTGCGTTTGGCAAAGGATTCTTACGCCAGCAAACGCCTCATTCCGCGCACTGAACGCTCTTCATTGACCATCTGCAGGGCTGCTGCGGTCCGTCCCAGAAAACGAATCAGCTGCGTTGACGAGCAACCAAGGGCGGCGGCAGCTCGCCGTAGATCGTAGTCCTTTGCGGCGACAGCATTCAGTGCCTCAGCCAGCATTGCCGGATAATCATCGTGGCGATCGCTGCAGCTGATCTTTCCTCCGCGACAACGCGACTGCCACAGCAACGTGGGATACACGTCACTGGACGCAATGCTCCGCAGCTGCAGTGCCAGCTGAATTCTCAGTCGGAACGCAGCCTCACGACGATTTGCATCCTGACTTCTGCGTTCGGCGGCAGCAGCAGTAATCCCGCTGGGCTGGTGCACAAGCTCCACAGCTGTCTCAACTTTGTTGCGATGCTGACCGCCCGGTCCGGAAGCCCGAGTCGTTCGCAGCAGACAGTCCTGCAGCAGCCGTGTGACAGGCATCATGGCCGGGTGCTGTGCACTCTCATGACTTTCCAATTCAGTAACTCACTCGAAAGTGCTGCCAATTGATCGCTTCCGCAAACAGACATCTGCGTGCCCGTAAGCCCCGGCTTCGACTGCAGTGTCGAATGCAGACCGGCGATTGTCAAAGACCATGTGACCGGCCATGTCCCGCCTTCTGAAACTTCTCAGCGACAAACCATGACGTCCAGGCCGGTGCGTATTACACTTCACGCCGATCGATATTCCAGCCGGCAATTCCGTTAATCAGGCCTTCCTACAGCATGACCGCAATCCAGACTCCCCAGTTCCTGAACCAGCGTGCTCAGCATCGGCTCGCCGCAGTCGTGAAAAGCCGTGCAGACCTGCGTGTGGAAGCACATGCGTACGACAATTGCCAGGTCGTCGATTTCGGAGTCCGCTGCGCAGGTGGCCTCGAGGCCGGACTGCAACTGGCGGCTGTCTGCATGTCCGATCTGGCGGAGATTCAGCTGACCCCGGCTGCAGGGGAACTTCTGCTGCCGCAGGTAAGCGTCCGTACCGATTTTCCGGTAGCCGCCTGCCTTTCCAGCCAGTACGCCGGCTGGAAAATTGCCACGGACTCCTTCTTCGCAATGGGTTCCGGTCCAATGCGAGCGGTCGCTCGCCGTGAAGATCTGTTTCGGCATCTTCCGGAATCAGAGGACAACACGCTGGCCGTTGGAATTCTGGAGGCCGGGAGTCTGCCTGACGAGAGTGTCATCGCCAGGATTCGCAGTTCACTCCCGCATGACTGCACGCTGGAACTCGCAGTTGCTCCCACAGCTTCACAGGCCGGACATATTCAGGTTGTGGCCCGTTCTCTGGAAACCGCACTGCACAAACTGCATGAACTCAACTTTCCCCTCGACGCCATCATCAGTGGCTGCGGATCAGCTCCGCTGCCACCGACAACGGCCGACGATCTGACGGGGATCGGCCGCACCAACGATGCGATTCTCTACGGTGGCGTTGTCTCACTCTGGGTTCGCTGCAGCGACGATCTGCTTTCCGTCATTGGCCCGCGCGTCCCGTCCTGCTCATCAACATCACACGGCAGGACATTCCTTGAACTTTTCAGGGAAGCTGGCCATGACTTCTATGCATTGGACGCTGCGTTGTTCAGCCCTGCAGTTGTGCAGTTTCATAACCTGGAAACCGGGCGTAGTTTTCGCTATGGAAGTCTGACACCGGACCTGCTGATCAGGTCGTTTGGACTTTAATCGACCGCATCTGATCGCTCGTCTGCCAGCAACTGGCTGACCGCTTCCACACAGCGAAGAACCTGCTGCTCTGTGTTGTACAGGTGTGCAGACAAACGCAGGAACCTGCGTTGATTCCATGATCCCGTCAGTACTTCGATCCCGTGACGCTGCCGTAACAGCGTCTGAATTGCATCAGGATGGCCGTGATAACCGGGCTTCCAGCCCGGAGTCGCCGGCAGTTCCAGCGACACCATGCTGACCAGATCATCTGCAGGCTGCGACAGCAGCGGGCCACATCCAGAGATTTGTGCAAATCCTCGTATGGCAACTTGAATTAATTGATTGGCATGATTGCGAAAACGGGCCGTCCGTTCCGGATTCATGAATTCGATTGCAGATGAAAGTGCCAGCAGTGCAGCCGGATCGCTGGTGCCAAGCCACTGGAACCGATCCTTCCACGATGGAGCACGACCAGCGATGCTGCCGCCCCAGCTGACAATCGGAGAAACCAGCTTGGACGTCCAGCGGGGATGAGCCCAGAGAAAGCCGCTGCCAAATGCTCCGCAAAGCCACTTGTGCCCACTCGCGCAGTAGAAATCGCAGCCGATGTCTTCCGGGCAGACATCCAGCATGCTGAGCGCATGCGGGCCATCAATACAAACCGGTATTCGGTGTTTTCTGGCCATCGCACAAACAGCCTTTACCGGCAGAATACAGGCGGTTGCTGAGGTGACATGGCTGATCACAAGCAGCTTTGTCTGAGCAGTGATTCGCTCTTCAATTGCCGCACAGCAGTCGGCTTCAGTCAGTCGGTCCGGCAGCACTACGCTGTCAGAAAATGCCCCGGTACTGCGACAGCGAGCGGACCAGATGTTGCGGACTGCTCCGTATTCGTGGTCGGTCAGCAGCACACGATCTCCATGCTGGAGCGGTACTGTTGCGGCGACCACGTTCATCGCCATCGTGGCATTGTTAAGCAGCACGACGCGATCCGGACGCGTATTCAGAAATCCCGCCAGCACCTCTGCGGCGTGATCCAGCTCAGACTCCATGTCTCGACAGAAGAACTGCATTGGCTGCCGCTCAAGACGGCGGCTCCAGTATTCCCGCGCATCGTTCACCAGCTGTGGAGACGGACCGAACGAACCGTGATTCAGATAAACACAGTCCGGGTCAAGTTGCGTAAACTGTGCAGCATCGGCAGCGATGTTCATTCCATCGTTACTCCTTTTTTCGTCCATACCGACAATCTGCAGCGGCGGCATTCAGAGATCCAGTGTTTCCAGAAATGCACAGCATTGCACCACCACCATGTTCAACGCCTGCCAGTGCAGCAGATGCCCGGTAGATGGAAATTCTGCCAACACCGGCTGCTGCATGAGCTGACACAGCTGAGCAGCCTGTTCGCCAGACAGCATGCCGCCCAGTTTCGGGTGTCCCCGGAGCAGCAGAGCAGGGCAACGGACTTGCCCAAACACCTGGTGGTAGTCGTAACCTTCAAGCCAGCCGCCATCCAGAATTCGCTCCATTACCTGTGGGTCCAGATCACGCACGCACGCTGCGGAAAAACGCAGCGAGACCGGATCCCTCAGATCAGAAACACGCTGTACCGCTCCGTTTTCGAAAGTCCGCACTACCTCGGCACCAAAGCCCAGCGTGAGCTCCTGCAGACTGCAGTCACTTCTGCCGGCCCACTTTCGCATCGCTTGAAATGTTGGATAGTAGGGTGTTCCTGACAGCTCATTCCAGAATTCGGATGACGGCGGATCCTCCAGAAGCACTGCCGCAACCTGTGACGGGCACTCAGCAGCAAGAGCAGCAGCGACCAGCG
>JALRDR010000859.1 GCA_023262145.1 Planctomycetaceae bacterium
AACACCCATCCCCCCAGTGTACCCCCCAGCAGAAATGCAGCCAGCAGGCGGTCTCCCCAGAGCTTGATCTGCTGATCGGCGATCTGCGGATCAGCATCCGCTACGCCAAGAATCTCCGGCAACATGACTCCACGAGTAATGTTGTACAACTGGCCCTCAAATGCATCGAAGACCCAGCCCAGCGAAGCAATCGTCAGAACTGTCCACTGATACCGAGTTACCGACTTGTACCACGCCTGCTGCTCACTCATTACCTGCACTCCACGCTGACAGGGCGGAAAGTTGAACGATTTTCTGCATCACTCGGCTCACTACCCGGGTTGATCTGCCCGGGTTGATCTGCCCGCTCCAGATCGCGAGCGTTTCCAGTCAGGACAACAACTCACTTGTCCCCGAACTGGCCGCACGTTCCGCAGCCAGGCACATCTGGACGGCCCGCAGACCATCATACCCATCAGCGTGCAGCGGGCTGCCGTCCCGCACTGAATCGCAAACCTGCTGAATCTGCTGCACCAGCTCAAAGACCTCTCCAGCCGGTCCGCCGCAGTCGATCCTGTGGACATTTTCTCCGTCAAAATGACGCAGGAAGAATTCCGGTTCAAACGTGCGATCCTTCGCTCCGCTCCACGCTGCCCAGATCGCTCCCTGAGTACCAGTGACCTTCGCTGTCTGATGATGTTCAAACGCCGCCAGGGTCTGACTGATCACCGCATACGCTCCATCAGAAAAATCCAGCATGGCGCTGAAATTATCAGACAGCATTGGTCGCGATGCATCAATTGAATTTGCTCTGGCTGTCACTCGCGTCGGCTCACCCGATTCACTCAGGTACCAGCGGGCCAGATCAAAAAAATGAATCGGCTCCTCAAGGATCCAGTTCCCAACGCGATCGCGATCGAATCGCCAGCCTCCCGCACCGGGACGATAAGGACGCCTCCACAACTCAATCATGCAGTAGCGCGGGGTGCCGATTGCGCCCTGCCGAATCAGTTCCCGTACACGCCCCCACAATCGAGACATCCGCAGTTCAAAACCGATGGCCAGTTTTCTTTCGAACTGCTCTGCCATTGCCAGAATTCTGCGGCAGTCAGCTTCCGTTGCTGCCATGGGTTTCTCCAGCAGCACATGGCGACCGGACTGCAACGCAGCACAGGCAATCTCGCAGTGGCGGTGGGTCGGAACAACAATGTCAACAACATCAATATCATCACGCTGCAGCAGTTCGTGATAATCAGCCACAACCACAGCATGCGGATGAGTTTCCCGGGCTGCCAGCTGAGCCGATTCAGAACGCGCGGCAATACAGACGAGCTCTGCAGATGGTGTCTCTGCAACTGCCCGCGCGTGATGCGATCCCCACGCGCCATATCCAATCAAACCAAATCGAACCGGATCCATCGTTTTGTGTGTCCCTGCGTGCCGCGTTGCTTCTGATTCAGTATGCCGAAGAGATTCGGACCACACCTGTAAGCCGTCTCTTTATCACGCTCAACTATGGCTGCGGCGGTTCCTTCTGCAGCTTTAACTGCCGATTCAACTCCAGTCGCCCGACATGCCACATATAGTTCGGACCGTAGCCGGCCCGCTGTGGCCATGCTGACTCCGTGGCCTGCTGCAGCGCTGCAATGGCTTCCGTTCGCTTGCCCTGCAACGCGGCATTCAGCCCGACATACAACCAGGAATAGAACTGTCGCTGCTCACGACCTTCTGCACCACCACCCTCTGCGGCCGCCATCACATCGGCGCCGCTGAGCCGACCTTCAAACAAAGCATAAACTTCGCGAAACGGTGGTCGATCATCCTTCTCATACTTCAGCAGCTGTCGCCGCGCCGCTTCGGGACCAGTGGCCCGATAATGACAGAAATACCTCCAGATACCGTTTTCGCGATCAACATTGTCAAAGCTGTGGTACTTGTCGAATTGCGCGGCACCTGCGGCATAGTTGCCGGAGAAATAACAGGCAATCCCCAGTCGCCAGTGAGAAGCGTCCAGATCAGGATCCGCAACCACCATCTGGCGATATGCCTCTTCAGCCTCTTTGAAGCGGCCCAGATTCATCAGCGCATCACCCCTGCGCGACCAGGCTGATACCTGCTCCGGGGCATCCGGCTGGGGCACCGGCGTTGACTGCAGGTTCTGCTCTGCCTGCAATTCAGCCTGACGATTGATGCTCAACAGTTTGGAGGAATCTGCGGATTCGTTGTCTGCAGCAGCAGCCTGTTCCTGTTGTGCAACACCCAGCCGTGTGAGAAAGCACAGACTGCAGATGACAGCCAGCCAGCGTCTCCGGTCCGCTCTCAATCCACGCCCCGGCAAACGCCCTGCATCGCGATTGTGACTGCTTCGGCTCATCTGTATCTCCCGCTGATGTGTCGCCAGCTGAATCTGCCCGTTGTACCGCCGAAATCTGCGGCAGCATGCATGATGCTGCAGAGAATCCAGGCCGGCAGCAGCGGATCCGGTACACCGGACGCATCATAGATCGGACACGGGTACCAGGACAACCAGACTTAGCGGCCCCACTGTATGGCGGACGCTGACAGCAAGCGGCGGCCGTTCGGACCGGCAGTCCGACGTATCAAGGATAATCTTCCAGCTCTGACAGTCACCGCAGACACCCCAGTACTTCGGGAGCTGAAACTCAACATCCAGCAGACGACGGTTGAACAGCACCAGCAGTGCATCACCCCCACCTGCAGCGGCCTGCCCGACATCCGTAATTCGCTGCAGCAGCATCCCCATACCCGGCATCTCGTCGCCGGCCCAGTCATCCGGATTCAGGAGCAACCCGTCAGGTCGCAGCCAGACGACATCCTGTGCTGAATCAGCACGACTGGCGTCTGTTGTGAAGAACTCCGTTCGCTGCAGCAGCGGCTGAGCTGACCGAATGCCGCTGAGTCGACAGCAGACATTGAGAAACTGCTGCTGCTCCGAACTCAGATCCCAGTCCAGCCACGTCAGCACACTGTCATGGCAGTAGGGATTGTTATTTCCGTACTGAGTCTTGCCCAGTTCATCTCCGCCACGCAGCAACGGCACACCCTGCGAAAGAAACAAAGTGGCCATCAGATTGCAGCGTTGACGAAACCGCAGTTCGAGAATTGCGGAGTCATCGGTTACTCCCTCACAACCACAGTTCCAACTGTGATTCTGGTTGTCTCCGTCCTGATTCTGTTCCAGATTCGCCTGATTGTGCTTCTGCTCGTAGCTCACCAGGTCCGCCAGGGTATAGCCGTCATGGGAGGTAATGAAATTCACTCCGGAAGTCGGCATCCTCCGCGCTGCCTGATACAGATCACTGCTGCCAGCAAGCCGAGTGGCCAGCTCTGAAAACCTCGTTCCATGTCCATTCCAGAACCCACGAATCTGATCGCGATACTTCCCATTCAGCTCGGACCATGGGTGAGGAAAACCGCCAACCTGATAGCCATCCGGGCCCAGGTCCCATGGCTCCGCAATCAGTTTCACCGTAGACAGGATGGGGTCCTGCAGAATTGCATCGAAAAAGGCGCTGCCCGGCTCCATCCGCAGCTGCTCCCGACCCAGGCAGCAGGCAAGGTCGAAACGAAACCCATCCACATGCATTTCACGGACCCAGTACCGCAGGCTGTCCATTATCAGTTGCAGGATGCGCGGTGAACGCAGATCAAGCGTATTTCCGCAACCCGTGAAGTCTTCGTAAATCGCTGCGGACGCCGGGGACAGGCGATAACTTGCGGCATTATCCAGCCCACGCAGAGACAGCACCGGGCCAGCTTCATCACCCTCCCCCGAATGATTGTAGACGACATCCAGAATCACCTCGATTCCGGCCTGATGCAATCGGCAGACCATCTCGCGGAACTCCCGAATGACATCCACCGTACGTGGCGATACAGCGTAACGTGGTTCCGCCGCAAACCATGCCAGCGTATTGTAGCCCCAGTAGTTCGATAGTCCTGACTGCACCAGACGACAATCGTCCACGTGAGCATGAATTGGCATCAGCTGGAGTGTTGTGACCCCGAGCCGCTGAAAGTGGTCCAGCATGGCATCAGAAGAAACTCCGGCGTACGTTCCACGCAGCTGTTCCGGAACAAGCGGGTGCTGCGCTGTGAGTCCACGAACATGGCACTCATAGATCACTGTCCGCTCCCACGGGATCTGCGGCGACTGATCCGCCCCCCAGTCAAACGGCTCCCTTACAACTTCTGAAAGTGGGGCAAATGCCGCACTGTCCAGGTGATCGCGGATCAGCTGTCCATCTGAATGCTGCTGCTGAAACAGACTGTCATCCCAGACCAGCTGCCGCCCGATCCCTCGACTCCAGGGATCAAAGATCAGCTTCGCAGGATTGAAACGATGCCCCTGATCCGGTTGCCATGGACCATCAACTCGGTAGCCGTACAGTTGACCGGACTGAACTCCCTCAATATGTGCATGCCAGATGTCATGGGTACGCTGTTGCAGCGGAATGCAGACTTCTGACCATGCGCCAGCTACCTGCTCGAACAGACACAACGTCACACTCGTTGCATGTGCGGACCAGATCGCAAAGTTGGTTCCAGCGTCGTCACAGCTTGCTCCCAGTGGACCGGGACTTCCCTTGCTGACCCTCATAATTGTCACAATCTGTCATATTTACCCGGAACAACCTCGTCACCATGTCTCACCACGTGAAGAATAGCACGGAGTAAATTGCAGCTGCCACAACAGAACCGTTGGTCTGTGGCCGCAGCGGAGGGATTCCCGCGGAATGCGGCGGAGGATTATTCCGGCTGCACCGAATGTGCAGAGTTCCTGCTGATGCACCGGAACGAATGACCTGCCCAGCAACAATGCGGACGTGGATTGACTATGCCAAACGTCCGATACCGGACCACAGGGTCTGCCGTGCGCCCTTTGCAACGCGCATACACAGACACTGTCTGGCAGTCTGGAAGGGTTTTAACGATTTGAAGCCCGCTGTCGGATTTCCGTTTGACACTGTCATTCCCAGAGATTCTCATGCGTTAGTCTGGGTATTCCGGGAAGTTGCGGAAATCCTGTCATTCAGACTCGATATTGTGCCAGGATAGCTCCTGCAACTGCCTGTTTCCCAGCGGATTGGGAACAGGACAGGGTCAGGACAGTCGTGGTCAGGACAGTTCATATTCCTCGGAAGACGAACTGAGGCAGCCCGGATTCCAGAAGACGCTGGTTCCGCAAGATGCTGGTATTGTGCATTCACTCTGAGGTTTCAGCATGGTGAATTTGTTCAAGGTGCTCTCAATAGTCGTTGCGGTCGCGGCAGTGACCCTGATGGCTGTTGCGCTGGCAACCTACTGGGTGAAGCCGGATCTGCGTGCAGAGATGAACACGGCTGCCATGAGTAAATACAGCTTTGAATTATCCGGCGGGGAAACACCGCAGTGGACTGTCACGCGTCGCTTCTCAACAGATCCAGCATCGCCAGGAGACAGAGGAACAATTTCCGGAAATCCATTCCGCAGTGGTTACGACGCTCTGCTGGCTGCCCACAGGGATCTGCAGGCATATCTGCGTTCACAGACGCAGACACTCAAAGAAGAAACTGAGACTCTGATCGCTCAGAGAACCATGACCGAGACGCAACAGGCTGCAGACGCAGAAGCACTCGAACGCCGCCTTGTGAAACTGGACAGTGACCTGACGGTGGCAGAGAATCTGCTGCTGGAAAAATCGGCTGAACTGCAGACGCTTTCTGTCGACTCCAGAGCCATTCGAGATGAAACGGCCGAGCGTCGTACTGATGTGCTGCGACTGCGGCACGAACTGGAAGAAATACGCACTGATGTTTTCAGACTCACAGGCCAGCGTCGTAACCTGACGGAGCGACTGCTGCGACTTGAAATCGAGATTCATGAAGTACGGGAGCGAAGTGGACAACTCACGGGAAGTACTCCCTGAACTGTTCTCCTCTTCGCTTCGACGCAGCAGCACCTGTCATTGTCAGACAGTAACCTGATGCAATACACGCAGAACTGACATTTGAGACACTCCGACATCGCCCCCCAAAGGCGACAGTCGGGATCCTTACAGCTTATTCAGACTCATCTGGTTACAGGTGGACGCGGAGCACCGCAAATGAACAATGTCGTCGCGAAAATCATGATTGTTCTGCAGTTGGTTTTCAGCATCTGCTTCATGTGTTTTGCCGGTGCTGTCTATTCATTCCAGAAAGGCTGGAGAGACAAAGCCGGGGCCGCTCAGGCACAACTTGCCGACCGGGAAGCCGATTACACGCGAGTCAGCGAAGAGAAAATCGACCTCGAAAAGGAATTGCGCAAGCAGATTTCTGATGAGACGAACAAGTACGAAGTTGCCCAGTCGCAAGTGCAGACTCTGCGAGACAGCCTTGCCAGCGAAGAACGCAAACTGGCTGATACCGAACAACAGCGAGACAAACACCGTTCCGATCTGCTTGTCGCCCAGGCAGAAGCAGACGCTCGTGTTCTGGAAGCAAATACGCTTCGCAAGGACATTGAGACACTGCGGAATCAGCTGAACAGCGGCATCGCTGAGCGTCGTGAACTGGATGGAACAA
>JALRDR010000941.1 GCA_023262145.1 Planctomycetaceae bacterium
GGGGAATGGGCGATAATAACGATCGGAATAGTCACTGCGGAACAGAGCCACGTCACCGAAACGCAGCTGCCGGTGCTGCTGTTCAAAGCGTTCAACGTGGCTGGGCAGGACGAGCGGGCTGGTCCCGTTGGGAGCCTGATCCAGCAGATCGCGAGTGTCGATGACGCAGGCTTCGCCACCGAACTGCCACGGTTCGATGCGGTCGGTCCACGACAGTCCAAACGGGCCGGACTTGGGTCGATCCAGATCCGGGCGAGCAACGGAGTGCGGCGGCACGTCCAGCTGTGTGCCCGTGTTGCCATCGATGAGCAGAGTGTCGACGTTGTAGGCGCTGTCCGGGCCGATGGTGCGTGAATGGTTGATCTGAAAACGCGGGAACGGAGCGGACGGCCATGTGGCCGGATATTCCGGAGCCACCAGCAGGGAATGATCCACAAAACGTGGTGCGTCATCCTGCAGTGGTGCAGCTGCAGCAGCCAGTGGCAGCAGAGCGGCGACGGTCAGTGTCAGCAGCAGTGCCGCTGGGCAGCGTCGGCAATGGAACTGAAACGGTTCACGCTGTTGGTGGGTGCTTCGCATGGAAAATAGCTCCGTCAGAGAACAGACCGTTGCTGGTTGTGGAGAATCGCCGTGGGCTGGTATTGCGGGAGCGGGCTGCGGGGAGAACGGCAGTGATCACAGTTCCGGCAGCGGAACGCCTGTCATTTCGGAACACAGCTGCAGTTTTTCGATGACGTCGGACGGCAGTGTGAGGCCGTTGGCGATGGCATTGTCGTGGTGCTGCCATTCGCGTTCGCCGGGCAGCAGCAGTCCATTGGTGCCCTCAGCCGGTGGTGCGTTGTGAAGTTCTTCGATGAATTGGTCCAGTTGCTGCTGGTAGCGATCGCCACCGATGGTGTTGGCGTCGATGAGAATCAGGCCGGCGTTGTGGCGGGACGGTTCGTTCGGTTCGTCAAAGATCCAGCTGCCGATCTGCCATGTGATGCAGCCGCCTGGCAGCAGGCCTGCCAGGAACTCGCACCACATGCCGATGCCGTAGCCCTTGTGACCGGCCATGGGGGCGAGTGCAGCGTGATGGGGATAGAGTGTGCCATCGGTGGTGGGGTGGCCATCAGGGCCAATCAGCCATGTATCGGGCAGTGACTCGCCACGAGCGATGGCGGCATACACTTTTCCTCCGGCAACGGCGGCGGTGGCGATATCCAGCAGCAGCGGATGACCGTTGGCATTGGGAGCGGCCCACGCCAGGGGATTGCTGCCGAGGATGGCTTTGCGAGAACCGGGGGCCGCCACGCTGGGCATATCATTACCGGTGACCATGGTGACAAAACCTGCTCGGGCCGCGTACTGGGCGTAATAGCCGGCAGCGCCGATGTGCCCTGTGTCGCGGACACCGATGAAGGCGATTCCGCACGTGCGTGCTTTTTCCATGCCCAGCTGGACAGCCTGCATGCAGGACACCTGACCGAGGCAATGGTGCCCATTGAGCACAGCCCAGGCTGGACCGTCGCGTTCGACGGTGGGGGTCGCCGTGGCCTGATAACCGCCGCCCTGAAGTCGGCGAATGTACCCGGACAGCAGCTTGGTGCCGTGGGTGAACACGCCCATGGTGTCTGATGTGGCCAATGCAGCGGCCGTGACCGAGGCTGGATCATCCGGCATTCCGGTGGTGAGCAGACAGGCGCGGACGAATTCCCTGAGACGTTCCGGATTCATGTTGTCGCTTTCGCTTCAGATCAATCCGAATCAGCAAACGCGTGCGTGGAGCAGACGATGGTGAGCGCCCTTTGACCGAACTCTGAATTCCGGATAATCTAGGCTGCAATACGTTCGCCTGCAAATGTGTGGAACCCAACTGTGTCTGTGTTCAGTAGCCAGCGAAGTGCTCCTGAATCAGAACGTCGGTGGATCCACATTCCTACCTGATGCAGAACAAAGAGAGTCAACATGCGGCGCTGTTTCCTGAGTGCGATCCGAAGGCTGAGTGTCGGAATTTGCTGGGGAGTACTGTTCCTGCAGTGCTTTGCTGCGACCCAGGCAGACGAAGCAGAGGTTCAGCGGGAGCAGCAGTTTCAGCAACAGGTCAGGCCGTTGCTGAAGCAGTTCTGCGGCGAATGTCATGCAGGCGCGACGGTGGAAGCGGAAGTGGATCTGGATGAATTTGCGACGGTGGCAGATCTGCGCAAGGACACATCGGTGTGGATTCGCATTCGCGGCGTGCTGGAAACGCGGCAGATGCCGCCAAAGGAATCGCCGCATCCGACCGACGCTCAGCAGCAACTTCTGGAGACGTGGGTGCGTGGATTTCTGCGTCGCGAAGCGGAAGCAATGGCGGGCGACCCGGGACCCGTGGGTCTGCGACGGCTGAACAACGAAGAGTATGCCTACACCGTGCAGGATCTGACGGGTGTGCCCGGGCTGAATCCAACGCGTGAGTTTCCGGTAGACGGAGCAGCGGGTGAGGGCTTCATCAACACGTCATCGGGCCAGTCGATGTCACCGTCACTGATCGGGAAGTACGTGGATGCGGCGCGTGAGGTGGTGCAGCATGCGGTGCTCACGCCGGAAGGTCTGACATTTGGTCAAACCCGACTGATCGCTGCGTTTGTTGAACAAGCCCAAGTCGAGTATCAATGCGCCGGCAATGACCAATAAAAAACTAATACAATGGACAGCAAGACTTGCAAAGGCGGTGTGTACAAACACCTCAACGCTTACCCAGAAGTGGTAAAGAACCCTACCCGTTACACTGGCACCAAGAATGCCACGGTATCTGTCAACAAGACTCCTACCAAA
>JALRDR010000126.1 GCA_023262145.1 Planctomycetaceae bacterium
GTGTCACGGAGCGGAACGACAGGAAGCGGGGCTCGATCTGCGGACTCGCGATGGCATTCTGAAGGGGGGCAAATCCGGTCCTGCGGCTGTTCCTGGTCATCCCGAACAGAGTCTGCTGCTGCAGAAGATTGAATCCGGTGAGATGGCCCCACCGCGACGTCTGGTGGAAGTGAGCATCAAGCCAATTACGGCTGACGAGACGGACTTGCTGCGGGAGTGGATTGCCGGGGGCATGCCGGCCGCTGCCGAAGGATCACGGCGCGTGGCGATGGCGACGACGATCAGCGAGGAGGAGCGAGCGTTCTGGTCATTCGTTCCGCCGGTGGCTGTGGAGCTGCCCGATGTGAAATCCGACGAGCATGTTCTGACGGCGTTGGATCTGTTTGTGCAGCAGCGGCTGGAGCAGGAGGGGTTAAGTCTGTCGCCTCCGGCCGACAAGGTCACTCTGATTCGTCGCGTTTATCTGGCAATTACCGGATTGCCGCCGACGTGGGAACAGGTGCAGGAGGTGTTGCAGGATACGGAAGAGCAGCCGATTGCGCATCTGATTCATGAGCTTGTCGATTCGCCACAGTTTGGCGTTCGCTGGGGACGCTACTGGCTGGATGCAGCCGGCTATGCCGATTCTGAAGGTGCTCAGAATGAGGACCGGGTGCGGAAGGATATGTGGCGTTACCGGGACTACGTCATTCGTTCGTTCAACGACGACAAGCCGTACGACCGTTTTTTGCAGGAGCAGCTGGCTGGCGATGAACTGGCTCCGTGGGAGGGTGTTGCGGAGATTGATCAGACGGTCGCCGACAATCTTGCCGCGACGGGTTTCCTGCGGCTTACCCCGGATCGCACCTTTGCCAATATCACCGCATTCGTGCCGGATCGCCTGGAAGTGATTGCCGATGAGCTGCAGGTGCTGGGATCGGCGGTGATGGGGCTGACAATCGGGTGTGCTCGCTGTCACGCTCACAAGTTCGATCCGATTTCGCAGGAGGACTACTACCGTTTGTCGGCTGTGTTCAAGGATGCATTTGATGAGCACGACTGGCTGAAGTCGCAGGGGCAGCGCACCTTGACAGTTGTCAGTACTGCGGAGCGCACCGAGTGGGAGCAGCGGAAGCAGTCGCTGGAACAGCGGATTGCAGAGCTGCGCGGGCAGCAGGAGGGGGCAGACGAAGAAGCAAAGAAAGCCCTTGAGCAGCAAATTGGAGAACTGCAGAAGCAGATTCCGGAGGAACCGCGGATTCGTGCGTTATGGTCTCGCGGTCGCCCTTCCCCGACATGGGTGCTGCTGCGGGGGAATTATCTGACGCCGGGAAAACGTGTGGAACCGGGAGTGCCGGCAGTCTTGTCGGAAGCGGGTGGCGATCTGCAGATTGTCCCGCCGTGGGAAGGTGCAACGGCAACTGGTCGCCGACTGGCGTTTGCTCGCTGGCTGACTGATCGCCGAAATCCGCTGACCGCTCGTGTGATTGTGAATCGCGTCTGGATGCATCTGTTCGGCAGCGGGCTTGTGGATACTCCGGAGAATTTTGGGGTCACTGGCAGTCGTCCGAGTCATCCGGAGCTGCTGGACTGGCTGGCTGTGAACTTCATGGAGAATCGCTGGAGTATCAAGTCGCTGGTGAGGATTATTATGTACTCCGCAGCATGGCAGCAGCCATCGCAGGGATCAGAGGAATCCGTGGCGCGCGATCCGGACGGACGGTTGTTTTCGCGGGGGCCGCTGACTCGAATGGACGCAGAAACGCTGCGGGATTCTCTGCTGTTTGTTTCCGGTGCGCTCAGCGAGCGAATGTATGGGCCGCCGGATCAGCTTGACGTGCGTGCGGATGGGCTGGTTACAGTCAGACCGGATGGCGATCAGTGGCGCCGCAGTGCTTTCGTAATGATGCGACGAACACAGATTCCCAGCCTGCTGGAGAGTTTCGACTATCCGCAGATGGGACCGAACTGTGTTCAGCGGAGTGAATCGATTGTGGCTCCACAGGCTCTGCAATTGCTGAACGGCAACGAAGTCCATCAGCTGTCGCAGCGACTGGCGGATCTGGTACTGCTGAAGTGCGGGCAAAGTGCTCCGCTGTCTGGCGATCCTGCTGCACGACAGCAGCGGATTCAGGCGGTGCATCGACAGGTGCTCAGTCGTGAACCGCGACCGGAAGAGCTGCAGGTGCTGCTGGACGCTTATGCTCAGCTGGCAGAACAGTGGGTTGCTGCGGAGCGGACGGCGGAAGAGGCGGAGTTGCTGGGCCTGCGAAACCTCTGCCATGC
>JALRDR010000155.1 GCA_023262145.1 Planctomycetaceae bacterium
GGAATCATAATCCGCGTGTCGGGGGTTCGAATCCCTCCGCCGCTATTTGAAGACCCGGAAAGCCTCGGCTTTTCGGGTCTTTTTCGTTGAAACCCAGTGTTTTCCGCCATTCGCACAACGGCGTCTGCGTGGTCTTTCGCATGTGTTGCGTTGTCTGTGGGGCCAGTTTTGGGGCCACTTTTTGAACCAACTGCTTCGGTCGGAAAATCGGCTTTGTCAAACTGCACGAAATCTTCGTCCCGTACCTGTGCGTAGTGGTCCTGCTGCACTTTGATACTGTGACCGATCCACGCAGCAACTTTGTGTGCTGGAAGACCCCAGTTCAGCCATTCCGTTTCACAACTTGAACGCATGTTCCAAAACAGCTTGCTCCAGGGCACAATTCCAGCCCGGTGCAGAATTGCTTTGAAGGGCTTGTCCAAGTTGCTGTTTGTGGCGCTGAATCGTGTGATGATCGGTGCGTCTGCCGGAAGCGTCGTCTGCCCTGGTTTCAGAGCCGCGTGGAACACGTCTTCCAGATAGACGAGCACGTCCCGTAGCGGTGCGTACCGAATACCCTTGTTTTTGTGGTGCTGCGTCTTTGTGCAATGAACGCGAAACTTCCGCTTCTGCCATAACACGTCACCCCACGTAAGACGAAAAACTTCCATCTTCCGCAGACCAGCATAGCGCCACAATGCCACCAGCAGCCGCCATTCGGCATCCGGGCATTCGGCAATGATCCGTTCTGTCATATCCCGAGTGACAAAGAAATCGCGTTCGTGATTCGGCGTTGTTGAAGAGACGATTTTCACGAATGGACTGGACTTAATCAGCCCCCGATTTTCGGCTGCAGTGAAAAACACTTTGGCATTGTCCACCTGTTTGTGGATTGTGTTGCTACTGAGTGCCCTGCCGCCTGGATTGGCCTTCGTGCGGCATATCCGATGTTCATCAAGCCATACGCGAAATTGGTACGCATCATCCTGCGTAATGGTCGTGATGTCGCGGTCATATCCGAAGAACCGAATCAGTCGATCCATCGGCGCCCGCCATTTCTCCACGGTCTGTGGTGCTGCTTTACGCCCACTTGCTGTCAAACCGTGTTTGCGATGTTCCGCGAGAAAATCCCCCAGCCGCACAACCTGCTCCTGTCGGTCCCCAGCCACTTCTGGCTCCAGTTCTTCCGGCTGCAGCTGAATCAGTCCAGCAGTGGCCATCCGCTTCCGCAGGACTGGCGATAGTTCCGCGGTCCAGATCGCCACTGCTGGATCTGGTGCCGTGTTGGAGCATTTCGCCGCGTTCAGTTTTTGGACGTAGCCTGCAACGGACGTCGCCAGGCTCTTCGGGACTTTGCCGAGTCGGATCGTGCGCCGCTTGCCCTCATTGCAGTAGAAACGGATTCTCCAGTGGCCGCGGTCGTCTTTGGTGCAGCTTGCCATGATTTCACCCCATCGAAAGCGAATGTGACCCATCGAAAGCGAAAGCGGGAGAAGTGGAGCGATGGACTCCACTTGTCGGCTCGGTTAATTACTCCGAACCTATCCCCCGCCAGTGAAAATATCGGCGATCCCGCATTGTCACGCCAGGTCTCGTGTGCGTTTTTCTGCGTGGATCTGGCCAGCAAACATAGAAAGTCTGTATCAAAAAACACCTGTTCCCGTGGTAGGCTTCCGGGAAGATCTTTTCAAGGGGACCCTGAAACCAGCCTCATATCCTCAGCAACTTGTGATTGAGCCGATGCAGCTGCTCCCGGCATTCGGTCAACATCGTCGCCGCCTGCTGGATCTGCTGAACCAAACGCCGCTCATGGCCGATGGCATCTTCGAGAATGCTGTCAGCTGCCCGAACGTCTGCTGATTCGCGAATCTGGTACTGGAATCGTGCCTCAGCTGCTCCGGGGTTGACCGAATAAACCCTCGACTGCTCCGGAGCATGGCCAGCCTTCGAGAGAGCCCGCTCAATGCGTTCCACGGTCTTCTGCCGCTGATTCCTCGCATCCTCGACCATGGCCGCGACAGAGCCCCGGAGAGCCTGCAGGATCTCCATTCGTTCCGGCATCAGAGCCAGCTGATCACGCCTGCAGTCATGTAGTTCTGCCTGCAGTCGCTCGCCCTCGCCGATCAGCTGGCTCGCTGTCATGTCCTCGCGAGTGACCAGCGCCTGCAGCTGCCGTTCTGCTGCCTGCTGCCGCTCGACGATCTTCATCAGACGACCATTGTATTGAGCAACGCGCTCAACGTCTTTGGATGGCATTCCCGCCGGTGTCGTGATCATTTTCGATGCATCGCCCATGCCCTTTTCTCCTTAAAAACACGGGGGTCTGAAATAGAGCCCCGAATGGGTGTGAATCAGCATGGAGAGAGACCCCCATGTAATTATGTAAATAAGATACTTATGTTTTATTTATTCAGTGTTTTCACTGCTCGAACCGCTCATTCTTTTTTTCAGACGCCACTGCTGAAAAGGTGTTTTTTTCACAGCCCTGCCGACTTCGTCCCCTGCAGAAAAGGCTTTTCCCCAGGCTTTTTTTCACGATGTCCGCAGTCGGAATTGTTGTGCCGTTCTGCCACCAGTCGGGACTTCCTGAAACTGAACCGTTCCCTCCGTCAGCAGCTGCGTCAGTACCGCTTTCCTCTGCTTTGGCTCCATGCTCCGTGTTTGCTTGCTGATGCTACTGAGTGCCACCCACTGGCCCCGCTGTGATTCCAAAACTCGCTGTACTGCCACCAGATCCCGAGCAAACTGAGTCTCGGCGACGTGTTCTGTGGCTCGCCAGATCATCCGTCTGGTGAGGTAATTGCAGAGCCTCACAGCGAGATCAGCATCGTCCAGGGTGATGTCTGGGACATGGCCGCCGTCATATCGTGATGCAGCGAACAGCATGGCCAGCTTGTTGGACTTCTCCGCTGTGCGACTCCAGATGGCTGCCGGTATCGGTTCCTCGCTCATTCGTCGATCGGCGATTTCCTTCGCATGTTGAAACAGTCGATCTTCTGCATCTGCCGTCCACTTCATCACGTACGGATGGCTGCCGTCCAAAACACCAGCCAGATCTCCTGAATGGCTCTTGAATTCTCGCCACGCATTCACCCGCTGGATGATCTCATCTGGGAGATCTTTGTGCTCCGGCTTTGCCATCGGGACATAGTCCGGCTGCTCAAAGATCAGACATCGACCGATCAAGCCACCAGTCAGGTTCTCCCGGCTGAGCCTGCCCCAGAATCCATCTGGCACCGATGATCCGTACAAGACGCAATTCGGATAATGCAGCCGTTTCACTTTGAGACGATCACCGAGAGCATCTGCCATCCAGACGCAATCGGCTGAACTGTACAACTGCATCAAAACGCTGCTGATCTGAAACAAGTGGGGTGCTGTGCGATACTGCATCGCCGCCACCATGTGACCGATCTCGTCGATCTGGAATAACGTCACCGGCTCCGCTTCCATCTGCGTGATGATGCCGGCATGGCTCCCGATCCGCTCTGGCCCCAGCAGCTGTGGAGAGCCAGCAGCCCGCAGGATCTCC
>JALRDR010000299.1 GCA_023262145.1 Planctomycetaceae bacterium
CTGTGCTTCCGGGCGCGCACAACTCACGTTCCAGTCCCTGCTGCGGACACGCGGTGGTCAGCAGTATCGTCTGCTGCCCGCTGAAGAACTGAGCCGACGCTATTACCTGCGGTTCATGGTAGCCGACCAGCCGCATGTGCTGGCGGACATCGCCCATGTGCTTGGTGGTCACAACATCAGCATCGGCAGTGTCCGACAGGATGAAACAGCAGAGCCCACAGAGAACCCCGGCATCGCCCGTCTGGTAATTCTTACTCACCGTACCACTGAGGGTCAGTTGCGAGCGGCAGATGCTGAACTCTCACAACTGGACTGCCTTCGCGGAACTAGAATTCGCCTGCCACTGGCAGACTGAACTCCCGTGGAACCGCCTGCCTGACACCGCCTGTTCAGCTCGCGAGAGCTCGCGAGAGCAGTCGTCGGATGCGCTACCGGCTCAGACCGGGACGGTCAGCCCGGAGAGAATCTCGCTCAGAATCTGAGCAGCAAGTCGACGATGATCCTCGGCCGCTGTTCCGCGACTCACGAGTCGATGGGCCAGAACCGGCTGCACAAGTTCCTGAACGTCATCCGGAATTACATAATCGCGTCCAGCCACCAAAGCTCGAGCCTGTGCTGCGCGGTACAGCGTGAGCACACCCCGCGTGGAAACGCCCAGCGTCACGTCCGGGTGATTGCGTGTGGCGTGAGCAATATCGAGGATCCATCCGGCAAGCGACTCATCCACGCGCACACTTCGTACCTGTTGCTGCAGGCTGAGTACATCATCGGCTGTAACCACCGGCTGCAGGACATCAAGCGGTTGTCCATCACGATGATCCCGAATGATCTGCAATTCTGCATCCCGATCCGGATATCCCATGGACAGGCACATCATGAATCGATCGAGCTGACTTTCGGGAAGTGGAAAAGTCCCCTGGGAGTCCCATGGATTCTGAGTGGCAATCACAAAGAACGGCGGTGGCAGAACGTGCGTTTTTCCTTCCAGCGAAACCTGTCGTTCGCTCATTCCCTCCAGTAGTGCACTCTGCATTCTTGGAGTCGTTCGATTGATTTCATCCGCCAGCAGCAGCTGGGCAAAGATCGGACCGGGCAGGAATTCAAACTCCCCGCGATCCTGACGATAAATACTGCCACCCAGAATGTCTGCCGGCAGCAGATCGGGGGTAAACTGGATGCGGTGGAACGTGCACCCGAGGGCCACGGAAAATGCGCGAGCCAGCGTCGTCTTACCAAGTCCGGGGGCATCCTCCAGCAGTACATGCCCGTCAGCAAGCAGCGTGATCAGACATTGACGGATGACATCTTCACATCCCTGAACTGCCTTCTGCACCTGTTTCAGGATTGCCGAAATCTGAGGCTGTATCACAGTGAGGTCTCCGCCCTGTGGATTCTCGGTGCTGCATCACCGGAGCGGTTTGTGGTCTGCCAGTGCCTGTGCAGACCAGCACGTCCTGGCGCGCTATGGATGGCAGCTCATACTCTAGCGTTCAGACTCTGCGCGGGCAGTCCACAATCGCTCGAATGCTGAGAATTCAGCGGAGCAGTCCACCGACCTGCATGTCGCCGGCCCGCAGGATTCAGGCTGACGGCATTGATCATCACTCCAATGCCGCAATCGGTTCACCGGTGCCGTATTGTACTGCTGCTGCCTGATAGGCCGTCATGGCCCCAGGCAGCTGCTCCCGCAGAGCCGCCGCGCGACTGGCATCCGATGGGTGAGTCGAAAGAAATTCCATCGGAGAATCACCCTGTTTCATCGCGGAAAAGCGTTCCCAGAATTCCGGAGCAACGGATGGATCGTAGCCTGCTTTCGCCATCAGCCTCAGCCCGATCTCATCAGCCTCCAGTTCATGCCGGCGACTGTAAGGCAGAATCACCCCGTATTGAGATGCTGCACCATAGGCAGTCATCACGATCAGCTGCTTCTGCTCTTCCTGATTCTGCATCACCATGCCGATCGCTGACTTGCCGAGATTCTGCGCGGTCTGGTAGGACATCCGTTCTCCACCGTGGCGGGCAATCGCGTGCCCGACTTCGTGAGACATCACAACTGCCAGACCAGCTTCATCACGACACACCGGCAGGATTCCCGTATAGACGGCGACCTTGCCGCCTGGCAGACAGAACGCGTTCATGCTGTCAGATTCGATGACCTTGAATTCCCATTCAAAATCGGGGCGCCCTGCCACAGCGGCTATTCTTTCACCGACTCGCCGCACCATCGCTCCCCATGCCTCATTCGCCGAGGGCTGCTCCTGCTGCATGACTTCCCCCCATGCCGCCAGCCCCAGTTCGTTCTCCTTTTGCTCCGATATCAGCAACAGCTGACGGCGTTCTGTCATCGGTACAGTCTGACAGCCGGAGATCAACGCCAGCAGGCCACAGAACAGCCCAATAAGCAGAGCACAACAGACAACGAGTGATCTTGATGACTGTCGATTGAGCACAGCGTTCATACGCGGAATCCATTCCCGGGAGTAATGATCAGAACCGTTCAGAATGTACCGAGCCCCGGCCGTCCGGCTCAACGGCTGTTTGCTTTAACCGACTCCTGCAGCACCAGTCGCAGCACTTCTGACGAATCCTGCAGCGGCAAAGACAGCACGGCGGCGGGCTGAATGGCGATGACTGCCGAAATATGCAGCTGGACCTCAGCAGGCCCGCCGACGCACCCTTCGAGTCAGGCAGTATTCAATGGCATTCCCGCGTTTCCCGCAGACTTTCAGAAAATCCATGCGTCGCAAACACCACGCAGCCTTGCGGGCCAGCCACCTTGGCATTCCGGAGAATTCTGAAAGCTCCAGCGTTGTGAAGACATTCGGCAGATCCGCATCCAGCTGACGCCAGAGATCTGTTGGTGTCTTCAACGAGATTGTTTGCTGCACGTCAACCAGCAGGCGATCAGCAACGCTGTATTTTTTCCTCCACGAAGCACGCTCATCAGGAGGAATCCGCAGCTCCTCCTGTTCTGTCATCACAATATCCAGCCGCAGCCGGGGATGTGGGAAAACACCAAAGTGAACCAGCTCATCGAAGATTTCAAAGAACTGCTGTCGCCGCGGGCTGTAACGCGAACTCAGCTGATTTCCTCCGGCTTCATCCAGACGTGTGATACGCCGTCGGGCAGCGAGCGGTTTGACGACGACAACCTGATGCTGTTCCAGCAGTCGCCGAATCTTGTCTCGAATCTGTGCCAGCGATGCACACTGGATTTCAATGAGGCGACCATGGCCGTCAATCGCATCAATGCGATAATTTCCAAGCCGCACCTCATGGCGGTCCGGATCACGCACGTAGTAACTACACAGCTGCTGATGCAGAGAAGTGGGCACTCGAGGAACTTCCATGTTCGACGAACGGGCGGGGCACTGCAGGAACTTTTTCCGGACAACCAGCACCTGCAGAAACGGGTGCATCAGACCATGGAAGGAACGCGGTTCTGACAACTTTCAGCAGAACAGGCGAACTGCTGCAGCATCGCGACCGTACGTCCTGTTGCGGCTTAGCGGATGTCCTTCAGGCAGCTGACACCCATGTACATCACAATCCCTGACGCGATGATCATCATCACGTCGAACATTGTCTGACCTCCAAAGGGAACTCCTGTAGCCATATCGGCCCCTGAGAGCAGCAGCATCAGACCGGCGAATCCCATCGATGTCACAACGACACCTCGCGAACCAGACCCCATGCCTGTATCCCTTTCCAACGTCCAGAATATGTGCGTCCTGAGCATTTCAGCTGCAAACCGGGACTGCGACGATCACGGGCAGGCCTGTTGCTGATACGCAGTGTCAGCGTTCCCGGTCAGGCGTTCAACCCAAATCCAGCAAGGATGAGCCAAAAACTTGCCCTGAGCGTTTCATCGCTCCGAAAAAACGGCTGCTTGAGCGTTTTTGGGGGATCCCGCTGGAATTCGCGAGGGATGCTCCCGGCGGAGCCGGGGAACCACGATTCCTGACGTTCCAGCAGATTCTGCCGCTCTGTTCTGTCTGACTGTCCGATGCGATCGGACAGTTTCGCTGCACCTGCCCGATAACTCCGGTTTTCGAGCAGATTCGCTTTCGAGTATGCTGTGTGGTGTGATCACCGAGGCCGCACCCCAGACAACACAAAGCTCTGACCGATGACCCTGGTCCTGACAATCTCCTGCTTCCGGTCACCGCCGCACAGAACAGCTTTCTGCTCAGTGTGCGTGCCTGCGATGGCTGGACGGATACCGCTGCCTTCTCAACGGGATCAGCAAGAATCTGGAGCCTGCTGGTGAGCAGAACATCTGCAGATGGAATAGCTGCTCTGCGACAGGCCGCCGATCTGAGCATCTGCTTTGTGATTACGGTGCTGATGCTGCAGACATTTGTCCTTGAGGGCTACCTGATTTCCACAGGATCCATGGCTCCCGGGCTGCGTGGGTTTCATCGTCTGGTGAAATGCCCGCAGTGCGATTTCGAATTTGCTTTCGGTGTCGCCTTTGATGACTCAATCGAGGGCGGCGGGATTCTCGAACCTGCAGGTCCCGGACGTGCTGCCACCTGTCCCAACTGCAGTCACAGCAGCATTGACGTCGGCACCATTCTGAACAGTCAGGGTGACCAGTTGCTTGTCCACCGTCACGTCTATGATCTGCGACAGCCGCGGCGCTGGGAGACAGTCGTATTTCGCAGCCCTGCAGATCCGGCGGATACTTTTGTAAAACGACTGGTCGGACTGCCACAGGATCAGTTACAAATTGTTGCCGGCGATGTGCTCATCAACGGTCAGCGGACTGTTCGCAGCTGGCAGCAGCAGCTGGAGATGAGAATTCCGGTCTGTGATCTTGCCTGTCGTCCGGAAGATGCCGACTGGCAGCTGCCGTGGGAACTTGATGCAGCCTGGACCTGTCATGCAAATCGGATTCTGAGCAGTCAGGCACCATCCGCCGAGCAGCTTGCGCCAGCAACGCCGGCATGGATTCACTTTCGCTACTGGCGATCAGCTGGCGGACATCATCTGACAGAGACTCCGCTGGCTGCGGAGGATGCGCAGGGCGACTGGAATCGCTTTGAGGCATTGTACCAGGAAGTCCCCATCCCGTGGTCTGCACAAGTGCACTATGACGCAGCCAGGGAGGTTCTGCAGTGTGAAGGAGTGCTCCCTGAGGGTCTGCAGCACGTGCTGCTGAGAGATGCCGAGAATGAGCAGTTTCGAACTGCGGTCTTTCGCCTGGCGGCTCGTTCACATCTGGCCCCTGTTACCGATCGCTACGGTTACAACTCACTGGTCGCAAGTCCGGAGTACGTGGTCAACGATCTGATGCTGGATACTGAACTGGAATGGGCGGAGCCACCGGTCTCAGTGCATGTGCGGATTCCTGTCGGCAGCAGCACGTTCGGGCTGGCGCTGGCATTCGAAACCGGAACGGCAGCCCTCGTTTCACTTGACAGTGGTGAGCTGATCAGCAGTGTGCAGTTCCGAAATCCGGATCTCAGGCAACAGACTGTCGGCCGCATGCAACTGCAGGTTTCCACATTTGATCGACAGATCTCAGCTGCGATTGACGGTCAGGTTCTGCTGGAGTCACTTCGTGTGCATCCGGTGGACGATCCGAGTGAGAGGCCTGTGGAAGCGAGTGTCTCGCCAGTTGGTGGATCGGTTCGCGATGCCTCCAGGGCTCAGCAGATCAGCATCTGTCACGAACAGCAGAGTCGCTGGGCGCTGGGAATTCGAGGTGGCTCTGTGCAGATCAGCGCGCTCAGAATGTTTCGCGACGTATTTTACACGCCGGGCTGGGGCCGAAATGCCGTGACATCCCCCTTGCAGATTTCAGCCGGGCACTACTTTGTTCTGGGTGACAACAGCCCTGTCTCATCCGACAGTCGTAACTGGCAGAAGCCACTTGTACCTCACGAATTACTGCTGGGAAGACCATTTCTGGTTCATCTGCCGTCTCGTCCCGGAATGCTCCGCCTGGCTGGATTTCAGCTGCCGGTTCGCATCCCTGACAGATCGCGAATTCGCCGTATTCACTGAAGACTTCAGAACTCTGCCGGACTAGAATCCGTTCCCGAGCGGAACATCCTGTCTGCTCATAAACAACCTGAAACCGACACAAGCAAATGACCAAATCGGAATCGAAAACACCCGCAGACAGGGAAGCCAGTGACAAGGCACCTCCCGTGCGTCGTGAAGAAGGGATTCGGGATACGGTTGAAGCAATCGCGATTGCCTTCATCCTTGCATTCATTTTCAAGACGTACGAGGCAGAGGCGTTTGTCATCCCCACCGGCTCCATGGCGCCCACACTGTTCGGACGTCACAAGGAAGTGGAGTGTGCCGGTTGTGGTCTGCCATATCCCATCGGAGCCAGTCAGGAAATTGACCAGGACTCCGGGTTACTCCAGCATCGCGTCAGAAGCTCCTCCTGCCCCAACTGCCGCTTCGTCAACGATGTGCTTGATGCACCGGTCTTCAACGGAGACCGCATTGTTGTCAACAAACAGGTTAACTCGTGGGAACGCTTCAATGTTGTGGTCTTTCGCAATCCCGAAGAACCCCACATCAACTACATCAAGCGACTGATCGGGCTGCCCGGAGAAACCATTCGTCTGCGGCAGGGTGACGTCTATGCCCGCCGCTCTGCAGACGATCCATGGCAGATTCAGAGAAAGCAGGATTTCGATCGTCAGCTGGCAATTCAGATCCCGGTATATGATGATCGCTATCCCCCGAACCTGCTGCTGGACGCTGGTGCCGAAGAACGCTGGGTGCCTTCCATCCCTGTCGCTCCCGCCGCACAGGAACCGGACGGTGTCGACTTTGCAGGCTGGCCGGCTGCGGCAAATGCATGGCAGGACGATCGTCAGGAACGCAGCTTTTCGATCGCCTCCGAATCTGAGTCCGCAAACTGGCTCAGGTACCGACATCTGATTCCTTCAGCAGCGCAGTTGCAGGCAGCAGCAAACGGTACCCGGCTGCAGTCACCGCTGGCCCCCGAACTGATAACCGACTTCTGCGGCTTCAATGCTGAAAGCGGCAACTCGGATCAGGGCCGTTTCTGGATCAGCGACCTCACTCTGCGATTCAATTTGCAGGTGACGGACATCGGCAACGCGGAGGGCCTGATCCTGATCGAACTGGTCGAAGGCATGCGATCCGTACAGTGTCGGATCAGACCCGCTGACGGCAACATTCAGCTTGTCCTCCGCTCGGCCGCCGATGTCGCGGCTGAGCCAGTGGATCAGGTGATTGCCGAAGGACAGACGGAAATCTCGGCCGGCGAAGAGTACCAGATTTGTTTTGCCAATGTTGACGACCGGCTGCTGTTGTGGATCGATGGCGATGTGGTGCAGACGGACCGACCAGCGGAATTTTCCACGCAAGACCTCAATTTGCCTTCCAATGCAGACCTGGCTCCTGCGGGCATCGCAGTGTCCGGTGGACTGAGCGTCAAAATTTCAGAACTGCAGCTCCTGCGGGACATTTACTACCGTAACGATCTGATCATCATGAGTTCTCCGCAGCAGGTGATGGCCAACCCATACACATCAGACTTCAACCGGGAATACCAGCAATCTGCCGTCGAAGAACATATCTCCCCGTTGTTTCAGGCTCAGCAGTCACTTTCCAACTGCCTGCGTTCTCCGGCGGCATACGCAATCCGCTATGCCGAAATTCAGGAAGACCTCGAAGCTGAGTACGGTGATGAACTGTACTTCGCCCTGGCGGACGACGAATACCTGATGCTGGGTGACAATTCCCCCGCCAGCAAGGACAGCCGACTGTTTGACCAGTACAGCCGTCCCATGAGGGGCATCCGCAGCAATCGCTATGCGGTCCGAGCGACTGATCTGATCGGCGAAGCGATGTTTATCTTCTGGCCGCATGGGGTGCCGTTCCTGAACGGGGGCAGGGGATACGGTGTGATGGGGCACGGTTCGAACGGACGCAATCCGTCGCTTAAGCCGAAGGAATACCCGCTTTACCGGTTCCCATTTTACCCTGACCTATCACGAATGAAGCAGATTCGGTAGCCTGCTGCGGCAGACGGCTGCTGCCTGACCACTCAGCCAGAACAAGCTGCCCTGCTCAGACTGTCGACTTTCGGGTGAGAGAAAGGACGCTCTCCATGGAACTGCTTCGCTGCATTAATCTGATTCGCGATTACCCCGGAAAACGCGCAGTCGATGGCGTCTCTTTCGCAGTCAACAAGGGCGAGATCGTGGGACTCCTGGGGCCGAACGGGGCTGGAAAAAGCACCAGCTTTCGCATGGCCTGTGGGCTGGTCGCCCCGACCGAAGGGCGTGTGCTGCTCAAGGGCACCGATGTCACCCATTGGCCCATGTACCAGCGGGCTCGCCACGGACTTGGTTACCTCCCACAGGACAAGTCGATCTTCGCGAGACTGACCACGGAAGAAAACATTATTGCTGTGCTGGAATTTCACGGACTCAGCCGACGCGATTGCAGGGCGCGTGCCCATGCTCTGCTGGAGGAGTTCAATCTGGGGGATCGCCACCGGCAACTGGCAGGCTCTCTTTCCGGCGGTGAAGCCAGACGCCTCGAAATTGCTCGAGCTCTTGCGTGCGACCCCGAAATCCTGATGCTGGACGAACCCTTCACCGGGATCGATCCCAAGACTCTGCACGATATTCAGGATATCATGCGGAAGTTGACACAACGCGGAATCGCTATTCTGCTGACAGACCACCGCGAGCGAGAAATGCTCACAATTGCAGATCGATCCTACATTATCTGCGATGGCAAAGTACTGGTCTCAGGCAATGCAGAAACAGTACTCAGTAACCAGGACGCAATCTCTCGTTACTTCGGTCGTCGCTTTGATGCGAATTCCATCATTGATGGAAGAAACGGATTTCGCAACAGCGCGTGAAGCCTGCTTCTGAAGGAAGCATCATCCAGCGCAGGTCATTTCCGCCGGAATCGCACAACTGGCAGCAGGAGACGGGCGCCAGCAATTGCCAGACGCAGCGCAGCCCTTAACTGTGAACTCGTTGCCACAAGGCAGGTTGGCGGCGAGCGCAATACTGCGAACAGGCTTTCGCCGGCAGTTCCCTCGAACTGCCGGTTCCCACCATATCCTGAGAGCATTGGCTCAGTTAATCGTCGGACCGGGATCAATCAGCACGAGTTGCTGAGTTCCCTGCACGGGCTGAGCAAACATTGCACTGCGAGTACTTCCGGGCAGCATGCCGCCCTGAATCGGGCCACAGGCGCCATTGGGGCATGTATTGCAGCCACCACCCATGGGATAGCCATACATTCCGGGGTAACCGTGCCCAAGCAGGCAGCAGCCACTGGTACCGCTAATCAGCAACAGGCCCAGGGCCAGAGTTTTCAGACTGGACATTGTGAGAACCTCCGTTGAGCCGTCGAGGACAGCAGTCGGGAAGGAATCCGGAGCTGGAGAATACGTCAGATCTCGCTGCCTGATCGGTGTTCCTGAGGCAAAGCGTAGCACGTTTACCAGCTACCAGAGTATGAGAGGAGAGACTGAGAGGATGGCCGAGGACAGGAACAATCCTCGACTGATGCGGAGGTTAGAAGAAACCGGCAATTTTGGTCAAGAGGGAAAAATTACTGCAGATTCCAGCCAGTTTGAGTGACCAGGCAAGCACCGAAATCAGGCAGATCCGGCCGGAAGACCGCCTCAACTGGACTGCACCTGCCATTCCCCGCAACGGTGCAGAATTTCCGCGCGTTTTCCGCTGCTGCGGGAATTGCACCTCCGCCGCTTGCTTGTCGTCTCCTCCGAAAACCCGATAATCACCAGCTCAGGTCAGCCAGCTTTGTTCCGGACGGTGCCCAGCTACAGAATTCCGTCTGCTTCCATGAAAGTCTCACCATGCATCATGCAGTGCGTCCGTGTTCTGTCAGCCTGGTCCTGTTGCTGCTTGCAGTGACGTTCGCCGAACCCGTTTCTGCTCAGACAGTATTGAACGATAAGTATGGCCAGCGGGATAAGTTTCGCCAGCTGGACGAAATCCTGCCTTCTCCAAACGATTATCGCACCGCCTCCGGTGCTCCGGGACATCGGTACTGGCAGCAGCAGGCTGACTACGAAATCAATGTCGCGCTGGATGATCAGAAGCAGATTCTGTCTGGCCAGGAGACAATTACCTACCACAACAATTCCCCTGACACTCTCAAATACATCTGGCTCCAGCTGGATCCAAATCTGAAGTCACTGGGTTCCGGAAATCGCCTGACAACTCCCTCACCAGCACTGGATGCGGGACTCTCCTATCCGACATTTGAGCAGTTGCTGGAAGCTGAGACGTTCGACGGCGGTGTCACAGTCTCTGCTGTCAGCACAGAGGCGGGTGCACCGCTCCGCTGGACGGTGGTCACCACGAACATGCGTGTGGATCTGCCGCAGCCGCTTGCACCCGGGAAGCAATTCCGATTCAGCGTCGCGTGGAGCTATCAGATCCCGAATGCTCGTGTATCTCCCGGCAGAACTGCCTGCGAGTTCTTCGAGAAGGATGGCAACTATATTTATGAAATCGCGCAGTGGTTTCCCCGCATGTGCGCGTACAGCGACGCCACCGGCTGGCAGAACAAGGAATATCTGGGACGCGGTGAATTCGCGCTGGAGTTCGGAGACTACAAGGTTCGCATCACGGTACCCGAAGACCACATTGTTGCGGCGACCGGTGTGCTTCAGAATCCGCAGGAGGTGCTCACCCAGCAGCAGCGCGAGCGCCTGACGCAGGCTCGTGACGCTGCCGAGCCAATGTTCATCGTGACTCCGGAAGAAGCACTCGCCAATCAGAAGGAAGCTGCCAGCGGCACAAGGACCTGGGAATTCCACGCCCAGAATGTGCGTGACTTTGCGTTTGCTTCTTCACGAAAATTCATCTGGGATGCTGTGGGGCACAATGCCGGTGACCAGCGTGTCATGGCAATGTCGTATTACCCGAACGAAGGTGAACCACTTTGGAGCAGATATTCCACTCAGGCGATTGTGCACACCCTTGATGTCTACTCCCGCTATACCTTCGATTATCCCTACCCGACTGCGATTTCCGTCAATGGTCCGGTCGGAGGCATGGAATACCCCATGATCTGTTTCAACGGTCCGCGACCGGAAGAAGATGGAACCTACTCCGAACGCACCAAGTACGGACTGATCACGGTCATTATCCATGAGGTCGGACACAACTATTTTCCCATGATCGTCAACAGCGACGAACGGCAGTGGACGTGGATGGATGAAGGGCTGAATACCTTCCTGCAGTATCTTGCCGAAGTGGAGTGGGAGGAGGATTACCCGTCCCGACGTGGCGAACCTCGCCTGATTACCGGTTATATGACCAGTACAGACCAGGTCCCGATCATGACCAACAGCGAATCAATTCTGCAGGTGGGCAACAATGCCTACGGAAAACCCGCAACAGCGCTCAACATCCTGCGTGAAACTGTGCTTGGCAGAGAACTGTTTGACTTCGCATTCCAGGAGTTCTCCCGCCGCTGGATGTTCCGTCGCCCGGAACCAGCAGACCTGTTCCGTACCATGGAAGACGCCAGCGGCGTTGATCTCGACTGGTTCTGGTATGGCTGGTTTTATTCCACAGACCATGTGGATGTGGCGGTGACAGCCGTGCATCAGTATCAGGTTTCCAATGGAAATCCCGATGAGGAATCGAAACGCAGCAAGGAAGAGCGTGACTCCCGACCGCGGACCCTGTCTGAACAGCGCAATCAGGAACTCACGAAGCGCGCCAGTCTGTATCCGGTGCTGAAGGACTTCTACAACTCCTTCGATGAACTGGATGTCACTGACGAGGATCGCCGGGCCTTCGAGAAGCGACTTGAAGGACTCAGTGACCGCGAAAAAGAACTCCTCGGCAACCAGCAGTTCTTTCATCTGATCGATCTGGAAAACCGGGGTGGCCTTGTCATGCCGGTCATCCTGAAACTGAACTTCGATGATGAAACCTCAAGCGAGGTTCGCTTCCCCGCTGAAGTCTGGGTCAGGAATTCCAGAGCAGTTACCAGACTGGTGATTACGGAGAAACCAGTTGTCTCTGTGGAAGTCGATCCACATCTCGAAACAGCGGACGCTGACCGCTCCAACAATTACTTTCCGCCGGTTGTCCAGAAAAGCAGATTTCGCCTGTTCAAGGACCAGAAATCAGGCAATCCAATGCAGAAAGCAGGACTTGGAAAGTCTG